>NZ_JAAFAN010000076.1:0-17888 GCF_010287905.1 Cellulosimicrobium composti | reverse complement strand
CCCCCCCCCCCCGGGGGCCGGGGGGGGGGCCCCCCCCCCGGCACCACCCCCGCCCCCCCCCCGGGCGGGGGGGGGCCCGGGGGGGGGCAGGGGGGGGGGTCCCCCCACCACCACGGCGAGGATGTCGCGCGCGGACAGGACGAGGTAGTCCTCGCCGCCGTACTTGACCTCGGTGCCGCCGTACTTGCTGTAGATGACCTTGTCGCCGACCGTCACGTCGAGCGGGACGCGGTTGCCGTTGTCGTCGACACGGCCCGGACCGACGGCCAGGACCTCGCCCTCCTGGGGCTTCTCCTTGGCGGTGTCCGGGATGACCAGGCCGGATGCGGTCGTGGTCTCGGCCTCGAGGGCCTTCACGACGATCCGGTCCTCGAGCGGCTTGATGGGGACCGACACGTCGGACCTCCCCTTTCGCGGTGAGAACTGCAACGGATGGGTCGCGCGCACCGGCTGGCCGTCGTCGCGGGTGCCGGACAGCCTGGTCGCACGTGGTGCCGCCTCCGCGGACGGCTGCGGCACGTCTCAAATCTAGGTCGCGGTTAGCACTCGGTCAAGGCGAGTGCCAACGTCCGCCCCTCGGACGCGGACGCGCTCGGCTGCGCGTGGTCCCCGTCCTCCGTGGAAGGATCGTCGACATGGACGCCGCCACGCTGACCAAGCTGCTCAGCCCCGAGGGCTGGGCGCTGCTGGGCGCGCTGCCGCCGTACGACGAGCAGCAGGCGCTCGTGCTCGCGGCGGGACTGCGTGCCAAGGGCGTCGACCCCGACCTCGCCGCCGCGGCGCTCACCCAGTCGCGCCTGCGCGCCGCGGCGCGCGGCAAGCTCGGCGCGTTCGCCGACGGCATGCTCTTCACGCAGGCGGGGCTGGAGCAGGCGAGCCGTCTCGTCGTCGCCGGCCTGCACGCGCGGCGCTACCAGGAGGCCGGGATCCGGCGCGTCGCCGACCTCACGAGCGGGATCGGGGTCGACGCGCTCGCGTTCGCCGCCGCAGAGCTCGAGGTGCTCGCGACCGACGTCGACGAGCTCACCGCCGCGATCGCGACCGTCAACCTGCGCCACTTCCCCGAGGCCGAGGTGCGGCACGGCGACGGGCTCGAGCTCGACCTCGAGGGCGAGCGGGTCGAGGGCGTGTACGCCGACCCGGCACGGCGCACGCGCGGCGGCCGCCGCGTCTTCGACCCGTCGGCCTGGGCCCCGCCGCTCGACGCCGTGTGGGCGCTGCGCGAGCGCGTCCCGGCCGTCGGCATCAAGGTCGGCCCCGGGATCCCGCACCAAGGACTGCCCGACGACGCCGAGACGGAGTGGGTCTCGGTCGACGGCGACGTCGTCGAGGCCGGGCTGTGGTTCGGCCCGCTCGCGCCCGAGGGACCCGGTCGCTCGGCGCTCGTCCTGTCGTCGCGGACCGGGCCCGACGGGACCGAGCGCACCACGACCCGCCGGCTCGCGCACCGCCCCGGCGACGAGGACGTCGCGCCCGACGTGGGCGCCGTCGGGCAGTACCTCTACGAGCCCGACGGCGCCGTGATCCGGGCGGGGCTCGTCGGCCACGCCGCCCGCGCGCTGGGCGGGCGCCTGCTCGACCGGACGATCGCGTACGTGACGACCGACTCCCCCGCGCCGCTCGACGCGACGGGCCTCGCGGACGGCCTCGCGCGCGGGTACCGCGTTCTCGACACCATGCCGTTCGGGCTCAAGCGCCTGCGCGCCTACCTCCGCGCGCGCGGCGTGGGCCGCCTGACGATCAAGAAGCGCGGCACCGCCGTGACGCCCGAGCAGCTGCGACGTCAGCTCGCGCTCTCGGGCGACGCGAGCGCCACGATCGTGCTCACGCGCGTGGGCGGCTCCCAGCAGGTGCTCGTCGTCGAGCCGCTCGAGGCACCACCCGGCGACGACGCCCGCCAGGACGGCCCCCGATGAGCGCCGCGCTCCCCCGGCGCACCCCGATCCCGTTCGCGCGCTCGGAGCGCTCGACGGTCGGGCTCGAGTGGGAGCTCGCGCTCGTCGACGCCGACTCCGGCGACCTGCGCCAGGTCGCGCAGACCGTCCTCGACGCCGTGCAGCCGGCGAGCGGGGGCGCGCACCCGTCGATCAAGCAGGAGCTCTTGCTCAACACGGTCGAGGTCGTCAGCGGCGTGTGCCGCACCGTCGGGGAGGCGGGTCGCGACCTGCAGCGCTCGATCGAGGAGCTGCGCGCCGTGACCGACCCGCTGCGCGTCGAGCTCATGAGCGCGGGCACGCACCCGTTCGCGCGCTGGGCGCAGCAGAAGGTCACGGACAAGCAGCGGTACACCACGCTCATCGACCGGACCCAGTGGTGGGGCCGGCAGATGCTCATCTACGGCGTGCACGTGCATGTCGGCATCGAGGACCGCGCCAAGGTGCTGCCGATCCAGCGCGCCATGCTCACGACGTTCGCCCACCTCCAGTCGCTCTCCGCGAGCTCGCCGTTCTGGGGCGGCAAGGACACGGGGTACGCGTCGAACCGCGCACTCATGTTCCAGCAGCTCCCCACGGCGGGGCTGCCGTTCCAGTTCGCGACGTGGGAGGAGCTCGAGGGCTACGTCGCGGACATGCTGCACACCGGCGTGATCGACGCGTTCGACGAGATCCGCTGGGACCTGCGCCCCGCCCCGCAGTTCGGCACGCTCGAGACGCGCATCTGCGACGGCGTGACGAACGTCGCCGAGCTCCTCGCGCTCGCGGCGCTCACGCACTGCCTCGTCGAGCACTTCTCCACGATGCTCGACGAGGGCCGCGAGCTCCCGAGCATCCCGCCGTGGTTCGCGCAGGAGAACAAGTGGCGCTCGGCGCGGTACGGGATGGACGCGATCATCATCCTCGACCGCGAGGGCAACGAGGAGCTCGTGACCGACGCCGTCGGCCGCCTGCTCGTCGAGCTCGAGCCGGTCGCCGCGCGCCTCGGGTGCCTCGACGAGCTCGACGGCGTGCGCACGATCGTGCGTCGCGGCGCGTCCTACCAGCGCCAGCGCGCGGTCGCGCGCCGCAACGGGGGCGAGCTGGACGCCGTCGTGCGCTCGCTCGTCGCGGAGATGCGGGCGGGCCGACCGCTCTGAGCGGCGGACGGCTGCCGCACCCGGCCCGCGGGTGCGCGCGTCAGTAGTCGCGCACGACGACGCCGAGCGCGGCCGCGCGCTCGGCGAGCCACGTGGGCGACCAGTCGTCCGTGTCGCACGGCGACGAGGTGCGGTCCGCGGCCGTCTCGGAGTACCCGCCCCACGACAGGACGCGGCACGTCGCGTCGGTCTCGACGGCGTGCTGCCACTCCTCGTCCTCGGCGAGCCCGGAGTCGACGGCGGACTGCAGCAGGTCGAACTCGTGCCACCACTGGAGCATGTGCGAGAGCTCGTGGGCGAGCACGAGCTGCTTCGTCCGCGCGTCGGCGTCGTCGCCCCACCACACGAAGAGCACGGTCGGGTGCGCGGGCTGGAAGCAGCCCGCCGCGCCGGTCTCCCACGCGTCGTGCTCCGCGACGTGCGCCATGCCGCAGTTGAGCCCCGGGTCGTCGGTGACGACGACGCGCACGCCCGCGTTCTCCGGGTTGAGGGCGACGAGCCACTCGGCGGGGTCCGGGTAGGCGGGCAGGAACGGCGTCTCCGGGGCGGTGCCCGGGACGGGGTCGGGCAGCGGCTCCGCGTGCTCGCCGGCCTTCCACGCGGCCTCCAGCCCGGACGGCGACGGCGCCGCGTCGGGGCTCGGGTCGTCCCAGACGGTGGGCGGCGGGACCGCGCCCTCGTGCGCGGTGGGCAGGACGCTGCCGTCCTGCACCGCCCGCTCGCGCACGTTCGTCACGACGGAGACGCCGACGGACACGACGAGCACGACGGCGATCATGGCCAGCCGCCCGGCACGGCCACGACGGCGGCGCGGCGGCTCGTACGGGAGCGTCCCGTACGACGACGCGAGCGGTGCCGGCTGCCACGCCGGCGAGGGCGCGTCGCGGGGCGTGACGTCGGTCGCGGCGGAGGGGCCGCCGTACGAGGCGGTGGCGACCGGGGCCGCGCCGTACGGGGCGGAGGTGTGCGGCGCCGCCGCGTGCGGAGGCGCGGTGTGCGGCGTCGCGGAGTGCGCGGACGTGCCGGGCGGGGGTGTGCCGTACGACGGCGCGGCGGCGAGGAGCGCCCGGTGCTGCGCCGCCCAGTACGCGGCGGCGTGCTCGGCGCGTGCGCGCTCGTGACCGACCGCCCCGGCCGCGGCGCGCGCCCACGCGTCCGCGCGGCGCAGCGCCTCGTCGGACGTGAGCCCCGGCTCGACGTGCCCGATCACACGTGCGTCACGGTGAGCGGCATCGACGAGTCGACGCCGATGTCGAGGCGCGACGGCGCGACGCCCGCCCGCACGACGGCGGACCCGAGCGCGGCGATCATCGCGCCGTTGTCCGTGCAGTACCGGATCGGCGGGATGCGGAGCTCGATGCCGGCCTCGGCGCAGCGCGTGGCGGCCATGTCGCGCAGCTGGGAGTTCGCGCTGAACCCGCCACCGACGACGAGGGTCGAGACGCCGTGCCGCTCGCACGCCGCGATCGTCTTGGCGGTGAGCACGTCGGCGACGGACTCCGCGAAGGACGCCGCGACGTCGTGCACGGGGATCTCCTCCCCCGCGTCCTGGCGCGCCTCGACCCACCGCGCGACGGCCGTCTTGAGCCCGGAGAACGAGAAGTCGTACGCGTGCTTCTCCTGGTCCTTGCGCGCCGTGAGACCGCGGGGGAACCGGATCGCCGTGGGGTCGCCCTCGCGCGCGAGGCGGTCGATGTGCGGGCCCCCGGGGTACGGCAGGCCGAGCAGGCGCCCGACCTTGTCGAACGCCTCGCCCGCGGCGTCGTCGAGCGTGGAGCCGAGCTCGGTCACCGCCGTCGCGACGTCGTCGACCAGCAGGAGCGAGCTGTGCCCGCCGGACACGACGAGCGCCATGACGCGCTCGGGGAACGCGCCGTGCACGAGCTCGTCGACGGCCGCGTGGCCGATGACGTGGTTGACGCCGTAGAGCGGCTTGCCGAGCGCGAGCGCGAGGGCCTTCGCCGCCGCCGCGCCGATGGTGAGCGGACCGACGAGGCCGGGACCGGCGGTCACGGCGATCGCGTCCACCTCGGACAGGTCGACGTCGGCCGTGCCGAGCGTGCGCTCGAGCGTGGGGATCATCGCCTCCAGGTGGGCGCGCGACGCGACCTCGGGGATGATCCCGCCGTACCGCGCGTGCTCGTCCATGGAGCTCGCGACCGTGTCGACCAGCAGCTCGCGGCCGCGGACCAGCGCGACGCCGGTCTCGTCGCAGGACGTCTCGATGCCGAGGACGAGGGGCTCGCCGGCGCTCGCGGGGGCGGTGGGGACCATGGCCTCCAGGGTAGTCGGGCGCGCGGGGGCCTCCGCGCGGCGTCGCGCACGTCACACCGTCTGCCGGGAAGATGATTCAAGCCTCAACTGTTGAGCGCGGCATGACCACCGACACCCTCATCGAGTCCTCGACCGCGACGAGCGGGCCGGGCGACCTGCTGGCGATCGACGCCGAGACCGCGGACCGGCTGTTCCGCGAGGCGCACACGACCCACGCCTTCTCCGACGAGCCCGTCACCGACACGCAGATCCAGGCGGCCTGGGACCTCGTCCGCTGGGCGCCGACGTCGATGAACACCCTCCCGCTGCGGCTGCTCGTGGTCCGCACCCCCGAGGCGAAGCAGCGCCTCGGCGCGCACATGGCGGACTTCAACCGCGACAAGACGCTCGCCGCGCCGGTGACGATCATCGCCGCCGCCGACCCCGCGTTCCACCGGCACCTCCCCACGCTCGCGCCGTTCCGCGAGGGCCTGGCGGACCAGCTCGACCCGCAGACCGAGCTGCGCGAGGGCATGGCCCGTACGAACGCCCTCATCCAGATCGGCTACCTCATCGTCGGGCTGCGCGCCGCCGGCCTGTCCGTCGGCCCCATGACGGGCTTCGACGCCGCCGGGATCGACGCCGAGTTCTTCGGCGACTCCGGCTGGCGCACGCTCGTCGCGATCAACGCGGGCTACCCCGCCGACGAGGGCGCGCACTTCCCGCGCCAGGCCCGCCTCGACTTCCACCAGGTCGCCGAGGTCCTCTGAGTCCCGTCCGTCACCGTCCGACGCGAGGCGGCACCCCCGCAGGGGTGCCGCCTCGTCGCGTCGCGACGGCGCGCGCCGTCGCGCGCCGGGACGTCAGGTCGCGGCAGGCCGCGCCGGGTCGTTCGACCACTGCGACCACGAGCCCGCGTAGAGCGCCGCGTCGACGCCGAGCGTCGCGAGCGCCGCGACCTCGTGCGCCGCGGTGACGCCCGAGCCGCAGTACACGCCCACGGCAGGGCGCGCGCCGTCGGGCGTCGCCCGGGGCAGCGCGCCGAGCCCGGCGAACCGCTCGCGCAGCGCGCTCGTGTCGAGGAACGCGCCGTCGTCGGCGAGGTTCTCGGTCGTCGGCGCGCTCACCGCGCCCGGCACGTGCCCGGCGCGCGGGTCCACCGGCTCGACCTCGCCCCGGTAACGCTCGCCCGCGCGCGCGTCGAGCAGCACGCCCGACGCCGCGAGGTCGGCCGCGCCGTCGGCGTCCAGGACGGGCATGCCGCCCGGGGTGACGACGACGTCGCCCGGCTCGGGCCGCACCTCGCCCTCCTCGAGCGGGAGCCCTGCGGCGCGCCACGCGGGCAGACCGCCGTCGAGGATCCGCACGTCGTCGTGGCCCGCCCAGCGCAGCAGCCACCACGCGCGCGCCGCGGAGGTGCCACCCACGGCGTCGTAGACGACGACCGGACGGTCGGCGCGCACGCCCCAGCGCCGTGCCGCGGCCTGGAGGTCGCCAGGGGCGGGCAGCGGGTGGCGCCCCGCGGCGGGCGACGGCGGCGCCGCGAGCTCGGTCTCGAGGTCGACGTACACCGCGCCCGGGACGTGCGCCGCGCGGTGCTGCTCGCGGCCGTCGGTGACGCCGAGCGCCCACCGGACGTCCAGCACGACGGGCGGCGCGTCGCCCGCGAGCGCCGCGGCCAGCGCCTGCGCGCCGACGAGCACGCGCTCGCGGCGCGCGGCGTCGAGGTCCTCGCCCGGCTCGCGGACGAGCGGCGCGCCGGTCACGCGACGACGCCGGTCTCGGTCGCGGTGCCGTGGTCCGGGGCGTCCGGCTCGTCGGACGGCGCGGTCGCTCCGAGCTCGAGCCGCATGGTGTACGCGTCGACGTCCTCGGGCTGGTAGTAGCGCTTGCGGATGCCGAGCTGCTCGAACCCGTACTTCGCGTAGAGCGCGAGCGCCGGGTCGTTGTCGACCCGCACCTCGAGCAGCACGGCGCTCGCGCCGAGCTCTCGCGAGCGCTCGATCAGGGCCTCGAGCAGCGTCGAGCCGACGCCCTGGTGCTGGAAGGCGGGGTCGACGCCGATCGTCATGACCTGCGTGACGTCGCCGTCGTACCACAGGCCGGCGTAGCCGACGAGAGGCTGCGGCCCGGCGGCGTACAGGCGCACCGGCTCGGCCGCGACGTACCAGCGGCCGAGGCCCGCGAGCTCGTCGGCGAGCATCCCGTACGTCCACGCGCCCCGCCCGAACAGCTCGCGCTCGAGCTCGACGACCCGGTCGAGGTCCGCCGCCCTGAGCGGGCGCAGGCGGATCTCGTAGCGGCGCGCGCTCATCGGGCCCGCTCCGCCTCGACCGGGACGGCGCCGCCGTCGCTCGCGCGCTTGCGCGCGGCCGCCTCGTGCACGTCCGGGCGCCGCAGGTAGAGCGGCTCCGTCGGCTGGTCCGCGCCTGCCTCCCGACGAGCGACGGCGAGCCGGGCGAGCACCGCGGCGTCGGGCACGAGCGGTGCGTCGTCGACGGCGTCGAGCACGTCCGGGTAGAGCTCGGCGCCCTCGCCCACGACGACGGCGCCCGCGGCGTGCTCCGCGGCCGCGGCGGCCGGTCCGACGTCGGGGCCCGCGACGGTCTCGAGGACGGGGACGGCGTGCGGGCCCTCGTGCGCGACGACGCGGTACCGCGCCCAGTACACCTCGCGGCGGCGCGCGTCGGTGGCGACGAGCACCTCGTCGTCGGGCTCGAGGCCGAGGTCGCTCACGGCCTGCGCGGCGACCGCGTCGAGGCTCGGGACGCCGAGGACGGGCACGCCGAGCGCGAAGCCGAGCGCGCGCGCCGTCACGAGCCCCACGCGGAGTCCGGTGAACGGCGCCGGGCCCGTGCCGACGGCGACGGCCGTGAGGTCGCGCCGGTCGACGCCCGCCTCGGCGAGCGCCTCCTCGACGAGGGGCGCGAGCGCCTCGGCGTGCCGCCGGCGCTCGGGCGCGTCGCGGCGGGCAAGACGGGCGCCGTCGTCGGCGACGACGGCGACGGTGACCGAGGCGGAGGTGTCGAGCGCGAGAACTGGCACGGTCCCAGCCTACGGCGGCGCGGCGGCCCGCTCAGCCCGCGAGCGCGGCGACGTCGAGGTCCGCCCAGCGCGCCCCGACGCCGCGCACGGTCACGCGCCGCTCCCCCGCCTCGGGGGCGTCGTCGTCCGCGTCGTCGCCCGCGTCGTCGGCGCCGCGGGGGCGCTCGAGGACGATCTCGAGCCGGTCGCCCGCGAGCGCCTCGACGAGCCCGCTGCCCCACTCGACCACGGTCACGGACTCCTCGAGGCTCGAGTCGAGGTCGAGCGCGTCGACCTCGTCGAGCGACCCGAGCCGGTAGGCGTCCACGTGCACGAGGGCGGGCCCGCCGACGAGCGACGGGTGCTCGCGCGCGACGATGAACGTCGGCGACGCGACCTGGCCCCGCACGCCGAGCCCGGCCCCGATCCCCTGCGTGAGCGTCGTCTTGCCGGCCCCGAGGTCGCCCGTGAGGATCACGAGGTCGCCCGCGCGCAGCACCGCGGCGAGCGCACGGCCGAACGCGCGGGTCGCGTCCGCGTCGGCGAGGACGACGACGCCGTCCGGGCGGGTCGAGGGGGTAGGGTCGTCGCTCATGCGCGGACCGTCCTTTCCGTGCTCCGGTGGCCCGCCAGGATCGCGCGCGCGCCGTCGTCGAGCACGTGGACGCCCACGTGCTCGCGCGGCACGCGCCCGCCGAGGCGCGTCGTGATCTCGTAGCTGATGGTGCCGGCGGCCTGCGCCCAGTCCTCGGCGGTGGGGACGCCGTCGTGCTCGACGCCGTCGCCCGCGCCGAACAGCGTGACGACGTCGCCCGCGCGCTCGGTCGCGCCGGGGCCGAGGTCGAGCACGAGCTGGTCCATGCAGACGCGGCCCGCGACGCGCAGGACCCGCCCGCCGGGTGCGCCGGGGCGCGCGCCGACGAGCACGGGACCGCCCGGCGTCCCGGCCGGGCCGCCGCCCGACG
Source organism: Cellulosimicrobium composti (assembly GCF_010287905.1). Taxonomy (NCBI): domain Bacteria; kingdom Bacillati; phylum Actinomycetota; class Actinomycetes; order Micrococcales; family Promicromonosporaceae; genus Cellulosimicrobium; species Cellulosimicrobium composti. Next base: position 8,573 of record NZ_JAAFAN010000076.1, on the reverse strand, counting down.
CGTGGCGCGGGATGCCGTCGCCGTACCCGAGCGGGACGACGCCGAGCGTCGTGTCGCGCGGCGTCGTGTAGTGGTGCGAGTAGGAGACCCCGTGCCCGCCCGGCACGCGCTTGACGGTCGCGAGGCGCGCCTCGAGCGTCATCGCGGGGCGCAGCCCGTACCGGGACGGCGGGCCGAGCTGCGGGACGGGCGTCAGGCCCCAGACCGCGAGCCCCGGACGCACGAGGTCGTAGTGCGTGCGCGGCGCGGTGAGCGTCGCCGCGGAGTTCGCGAGGTGGCGCAGCTCGGGCCCGACGCCCGCGCGCTCGGCGCGCCGGACGGCGTCGTCGAGCACGTCGGCCTGCGCCGCGACGGTCGGGTGGCCGGGCTCGTCGGCGAACGCGAGGTGCGACCACATGCCGACGACCTGGACGGCGCCCTCGGCCCGGGCGCGCGCGACGGCGTCGAGCACGTCGGGCAGGTCGGCGGGCATGATCCCGTTGCGGCCGAGGCCCGTGTCGACGGCCAGGTGCACGCGCGCGGTCCGGCCCGCGGCGCGCGCCGCGGCGACGACCTCGTCGACCGCCCAGCGCGCGGCGACCGACACGTCGACGTCCGCCTCGACGAGGTCGCGCAGCGCCGCGCCCGGCGCGTACAGCCACGTGAGGATCCGCGCCCGGTCCGGGCCGATGCCCGCGGCGCGCAGGGCGAGGGCCTCGCCGGGCTGGGCCGTGCCGAGCCACGTCGCCCCGCCCGCGAGCGCCCCGAGCGCGCTCGGGACGAGCCCGTGCCCGTACGCGTCGGCCTTGACGACGGCCATCACCGCCGCCGACGGCGCCGCCCCGGCCAGGGCGCGCACGTTGTCGCGGACCGCCTCGAGGTCGACGACGGCGCGCGCCGGGTACGTGCGGGGGTCCGGCCCGTCCGGGTCGTGCTCGCCGGGCGGGTCGGTACGGGGTGCGCCGGCGGGTGTGCCGCGCGAGGTCGTGCGCCGGGTGTCGCTCACGGTCGTCGATTCTCTCACCGTCGCCGCCCCGCGCCCGGGCCGCTCACCGGACGCCGCCGAACTCGACGCGGTAGCGCGAGGGGCTGGTACCCAGCCGGGTGCGGAAGTGGTGGCGCAGCGACTCCGCCGACCCGAGCCCGGCCGCCTGCGCGACGCGCTCGACCGGCAGGTCCGTCGTCTCGAGGAGCTCGCGCGCGCGGTCGACCCGCTGGTCGAGGAGCCACTGCACGGGGCTGAGCCCGGTGCGCGCCGCGAACCGCCGCGTGAACGTGCGGCGCGACGTCCCGGCCGCGCGCGCCCAGGCGTCCAGCGACACCGGCTCGTCGAGGTGCGCGCGGGCCCAGACCATCGCGACCTCGACCGGGTCGGCCGCGTCCTGCGGGGGCACCGGCGCGGGGACGAACTGGGCCTGCCCGCCGGTGCGGTGCGGCGCGAGCACGAGCGCGCGGGCGACCCGGGCCGCGACGCGCGCGCCGTAGTCGCGGCGCACGAGGTGCAGGCAGCAGTCGAGCGCGGCCGCGGTCCCGGCGGACGTGACGACGTCGCCGTGGTCGACCCACAGCACGTCGCTGCGGACGGTGACGCCGGGCTGGTCCCGGGCGAGGCGGTCCGCGGCGTGCCAGTGCGTCGCGACCTCGCGCCCGTCCGCCACGCCGCTCGCCGCGACGAGGAAGGCGCCCAGGCACAGGCCGACGACGCGCGCGCCCCGCTCGTGCGCGGCCCGGACCGCGTCGAGGAGCGCTCGGGGCGGCGCGACGTCGGGGTGCCAGCTCGGGAGCACGACGGTCCCCGCGTCGCCGAGGGCCTCGAGCCCCTGGTCGACGTGCAGCGCGAACCCCGCGGACGTCGCGAGGCGGCCAGGCGTCGGCGCGCACACCACGACGCCGTACCCGGGCGCGTGCTCCGGGCCGGCGACGACCGCCTCGGACCCGAGGACGAGGCTGGGGACGGCGAGGTGGAACGGGCTGATGCCGTCGAACGCCACGACGGCGACCCGCTCCGGGCGCGTCCGGGTGGCGGCGGGAGCGGTCGTGCTCATGGCCCGATCCTACCGATCATCGACCTCCGGGTCACTGGTCGCGGGCCGGACGGAGCGCGAGGCTCGACCCATGACCACCGCACCGCACCCCGCACCCCGGCCCGGGACCTCGGGCGCCCCCGGGGCGACCGACCCCGCGCACGCCGGGCCGACCCTGCTCCACGTGGGCGGGCCGGCGCTCCTGCTCCGCCTCGGCGGCCTGACGATCGTCTCCGACCCCGGGTTCGACGCGCCCCGCGACTACCCGCGCCCCGGCGGCGGCACGAGCACGCGCCTGCGCGGGCCCGCCGTCGCCCCCGACGCGCTCGGGCCGCTCGACGTCGCGCTCGTCTCGCACGACCAGCACGTCGACAACCTCGACCTCAGCGGTCGCGCCCTCCTGCCGGGCGTCCCGCACGTGCTCACCACACGCGCGGGGGCCGAGCGTCTGGCGCCCGAGGTCCCGGGCGTCGTCGGGCTCGCGCCGTGGCAGAGCGTCGACGTGCCGCGGCCGGACGGCGGCACGCTGCGCGTCACGGGCGTCCCCGCGCGCCACGGCCCCCGGGGCGCCGAGCGCGTGCTCGGCGACGTCACCGGGTTCGTGCTCGACGGCGCCGGGCTCCCCCGCGTCTACCTGTCGGGCGACAACGCGGCGCCGGAGCTCGTCGCCGACGTCCCCGACCGGCTCGGTCCCGTCGACGTCGCGATCGTCCACGCGGGCGCCGCACGCGTCCCCGCGATCCTCGACGGCGCGGCGCTCACGCTCGACGGCGCCGGGGTCGCCGAGGTCGCGCGGCTGCTGCGGCCCCGCCTCGTCGTGCCCGTGCACGCCGAGGGGTGGGCGCACTTCAGCGAGTCGGTCGCCGACGTCGAGCGCGCCCTCGCCGACGCCGGCCTGGCGGGGCTCCTGCGCGTCCCGACGCCCGGGGTCGCCCTCGACCTGTGAGGTCCGCGCTCACCAGGCGTCGAGCACGCGGTCCGTCTCGAACCGCCGCTCGCGCCCGGTGAGCGGGTCGGTGAACGCGAGCGAGCGCGACACGAGCTGGAGCGGGCGCGAGTAGTCGTCCGGCGCGACGTCGTACGGCTCGGGGTAGAAGTTGTCGTGCACGATCGGCACGCCGAGCCGCGCCATGTGCAGCCGGAGCTGGTGCGTCTTGCCGCTGTGCGGCTCCAGCCGGTAGCGCGCGAGGCCGCGGGCCGGGTCGGCCTCGACGACGTCGACGCGGCTCTGCGCGTTGGGCTCGCCGTCGACCTCCTCGGCGCGCATGACGCCACGCCGCTTGACGATGCGGCTGCGCACCGTCGCGGGAAGGTCGAGCGCCGGGTCCCACGGCGCGACCGCCTCGTACGTCTTGCGCACCTCGCGCCGCGCGAAGAGCTCCTGGTACGCGCCGCGCACCTGCGGTCGCAGGGTGAGCAGCAGGACGCCCGCGGTCACCCGGTCGAGCCGGTGCGCGGGGCTCAGGTCGGGCAGGTCGAGGTCGCGGCGCAGCCGCACGAGCACCGACCGCGCCACGTACGACCCGCGCGGGATCGTCGCGAGGAAGTGCGGCTTGTCGACCACCAGGAGGTCCCGGTCGCGGTGCAGCACCCGGACCTCGAACGGCACCTCCGGCTCGACCGGCGGGTCCCGGTAGAGGAACACGAACCCGCGCGGCTCGTAGGGCGTGCGCGCGTCCACGGGTCGCCCGCGGCCGTCGACCACCTCGCCCGCCGCGACCTTCTCGGCGAGACGCGCGGCGTCGTCCGGGAAGCGGTGGCGCACGTAGTCGAGCGTGCGCGCGAACCGCGCGACGCTCTCGGCGTCGTGCGGGAGCACGAGGCGCGTCGGGTTGAGGCCGTCGCGCACGGGGAGGGGGACCACGCCACCACGGTACCGGCGGCGCCGCCCCGACCCGCCGAGCATGCGGCTACCGCCCGTCGGAGCGGCCGGACGGGCGGTCACCGCATGGTGGGCGGCGGTCAGCGCGCGGCGAGCAGCGCGGCGACCACCGCGGGGACCGCGTCCGCGACGTCGAGCGCCGCGACGGGACCGCCCGGGTTCGCGCGCTCGGCCGCGAGCCCGTGCACGACGGCCGCCGCAGCCGCGAGCCGCGCCGCGAGCCCCGGCTCGTGCACGACCCGCTCCGCGTGCGCCGCGAGCACCGTGCCGAGGATGCCGGCGAGGACGTCGCCCGCGCCCGCCGTCGCGAGCCACGCGGGCGCGTCCGCCTGGGACCACGCGCCGTCGGGCCCGACGACGACCGTCGCCGACCCCTTGAGCAGCACCGTCGCGCCGGTGGCCTCGTGCGCGCGGCGTGCCCAGCGCAGCGGCTCGGCCTCGACGTCGGTCCGCGTCACGTCGTCGCCGCGCTCCCGCAGGAGCGTCGCGAGCTCCCCGGCGTGCGGCGTGAGCACGACCCACGGAGGGCACCGGTCCGGCACGAGCGACAGCGCGCCCGCGTCGACGACCACCGGCACGCGCCCGCCCACGACACCGGCCGAGAGCTCGCCCGTCGCGGCCGAGAGCGCGTACCGGACGCGCTCGTGCTGGCCGCCGTCGTCGACCGGGTCGTCGTCCGGGCCGGGGACCGGCGGGACGCCCGGCCCCAGCACCCAGGACTGCACCCGGCCCGCGGCGGGCACCACCTCGGGGCGGGCCGCGAGGACCGCGCGCGTCACGTCGTCGGGCCCCCGGTAGCGCACCATGCCCGGCCCCGTGCGCACCGCGGCGGTCGCGGTGAGCACCGCCGCGCCCGGGAACGTCGGGGTCCCCGCCACGACCCCGACGACGCCGCGCGTGTACTTGTGGTCCGTCGCCCCCGGCACGGACCACAGGGCGGCGACGTCCGCGGGCTCGAGCCGGCGCACGACCGGCGTCGCGGACACGTCGGCCCGGGCGGGTGCGCCGTTCCCCGCGGCCGCGCCGGCGCGTGCGTCCCCGGATGCGTGGTCCCGGGCGGGTGCGCCGAGCCGCAGCCCGATGTCGACGACGGCGCCGTGCCCCGCGAGGTGCGTCGCGGGCGGCAGGAGCAGCCCCGGCTTGGCCGCACCGAACGTCACCGTGCGGTCCGCCCGCAGCACCGGCCCGGGCACCGTGCCGTCGTCCACGCCGATGCCGCTCGGCGCGTCCACCGCGACCACCCACGGGCGGCCGGGCTCGCCCGGTCCGGGGCCGTCGTCGAGCACCGCGCCCAGGCGTCGCACGAGGTCCGCCGCGACGCCCCGCAGCGCCCCCCGCGCCCCGATGCCCACGAGTCCGTCGAGCACGACGTCGGCGCGCGCGACCTGCGCGGCGACGCGGTCGGCGACGTGCGGGTCGAGATGGTCGTGCGACCGTTCCGTTCGCGACGCGTCGTCGGGGCTGCCGACGAGCACCTCGACGCGCCCGCCCGCCGCCCGCAGCGCCTGGAGGCCGCCGACGTGCGCGTGCTCCCCCGTCAGCACGGCGAGCACGTCCACCCCGCGCCGCGCGAGGTACGCGCCCGCGTGCAACGTGTCCCCGCCGTTGTTGCCCGACCCGACGAGCAGGACCGCCCGCGCGCCCGTCACGCGCCCGTCGCGGCGACCGCCGTCGGGCAGGGCGACCGACCGCCGTCGGGCGAGGTCGCGCGCGATGACGGTCGCGAGCGCGAACGACGCGCGCTCCATGAGCGGGACCCCCGCGGCGAGCAACGGCTCCTCCGCGGCGCGCACGTCGGCGACGGACCAGGCTTCGATCATGACCTCATCCTGCCCACCGGGCGCCGAGGTCGCCTGCGCGCGGCGTCCCGGGCCCGGGCGCCCGACCGCCGAGGGCTGAGACGGTTCCCGCGGGCGCGCTGCGGGCCGCGCGGACCCGCATAGGGTGACGAGCATGCGATTCGGACTCTTCATCCCGCAGGGCTGGCGCTACGACCTCGTCGACGTCGCGCCCGAGGACCACTGGAAGACGATGCTCTCCCTGCTGCACTACGCCGACAACGCCGCGGCGGGCGAGCCCCTGCCGGGCGGCGAGTTCGCGTGGGACGGCGTGTGGGTCTACGACCACTTCCACACCACCCCCACCCCGAGCGCCGAGGCGACGCACGAGGCGTGGACGCTCATGGCGGCGTTCGCCGCGGCGTCGCAGCGCGTGCGCCTCGGCCAGATGTGCACGTGCATGGCGTACCGCGAGCCGACCTACCTCGCGAAGGTCGCCGCGACGGTCGACCACGTCTCGGGCGGCCGCCTCGAGATGGGCATCGGCGCGGGCTGGTACGAGCACGAGTGGCGCGCCTACGGGTACGGGTTCCCCGGCGCGGGCGAGCGCCTGCGCGCGCTCGACGAGGGCGTGCAGATCATGGCGCGCATGTGGCGCACGGGCTCGTCGGGCACGTTCGAGGGCCGGCGCTACCAGGTGGACGGCGCGCTCTGCTACCCGCAGCCCCTGCAGCGGGTCGTCGTGGACGGCGAGGGCGCCGTGCCGAGCATCCCCCTGTGGATCGCGGGCGGCGGCGAGAAGAAGACGCTGCGCATCGCGGCGCAGCACGCCCAGTACACGAACTTCGACGGATCGCCCGATGGCTTCGCCCACAAGTCCGCCGTGCTCGAGCAGCACTGCCGCGACCTGGGCCGCGACTTCGGCGAGATCACGCGGTCGGCGAACTACAACGTCGTCATCGGCGAGACCGAGCGCGACGTCGCGGACCGCCTGGCCCGGATCGAGGAGCACGCGCGCCGCTGGTTCCCCGAGAAGGCGGACGACAACATCGCGTCGTGGCGCAGCGGCCCGCTCGTCGGGACGCCGGAGCAGATCGTCGAGACGCTCACGGGCCTGCGCGACCAGGGCCTCGGCTACGCGATCGGCTACTTCCCGTTCGCCGCGACCGACCGCGACCAGCTCGAGCTCTTCCAGCGCCAGGTGATCCCGGCCCTCCAGGCCTGACCCGCCGCCCCACGCCCAGCGCCGAACATGCGGTTGTCGCTCGTCGAGACCTCCTGACGAGCGACAACCGCATGCTCGGCGGGAGGCAAGCGCATGGTCGTCACCGGTGCAGCGCAGCACGGACCGTGCGGCCGATCGTGCCGACGTCCCGACCGGTGAACCGCAGGACGTCGATCCGCCCCGTCGCGACGAGCCGGTTCTGCCGCGCCCGGTCGGCGAACACCGCATCCGGGGTGTCGTGGACGTCCCGCCCGTCGAGCTCCGCGACGAGCCACCGACCGTCGCGGTAGCGCCAGGCCATGTCCCCGCGCGCCACGACCCGACCCCCGTGGTCGTGCACGGGGAGCTGCAGCGTGTGCGGCGGCACCCCCTCGTCGACGCAGTCGAGGCGGGCGAACGACTCGAGCGGCGACTCGGCCCGGGCGTCGGCGAGCCCCCACACGACGTGACGACGGGCGACGCCGCGCCTCCCGCGCGCGTGCTCGTGCGCACGCCGCAGGCCGTCCGCGTCCGCAAGGCCCTGGTGGAGAGCCGAGTCGAGCACGGCCAGGGCGTGACCGCGCGGAAGCTCCGGGACGGCCTGCGCGAGCGCCCAGTCGAGCGTCGCGACGCGCCGGCCCGCGAGCTCCGTGGTCGTCATGCCCGCGTCGAACTGGCGCAGCGCGATCCCGTCGCGGTCCCGCCGATTCCGCCCTCGGGGGACCGCGGCCTCGGGTCGCACCGTCGGAGGGAGCCCCCGCACACCGTGGAGGACGAGGGCGCACGGCCCGACCGCGACCGCGTCGTCACCGAACGCGAGCAGCCCCACCCATGCGGCGCGGAGCCGACGCGCGTCCCACGACCGCCCGGCGAGCGGGACGGCGCCGACGTCGTAGACGCCGCGCGTCACGCGCACGACGGTCCCACGGCGTACCAGGCCGGCGACGTCCTTGTCGCTCAGGCCGTGGTCGCGGGCCTGCGCGACGGAGACGACGCCACCCTGGCCCGCCGCGACGGCGAGGAGGGTCGGGGGGAGCTGGGCACGACGCACGGGTGCCACCCCACCGCACGAGGAGCGCTCGCCGTCGGTCCCGGGAGGCGCGCTGTGGAGGGTGACCGCGACGACCGGCCTGTGGACGACCGACTATCGCTCGCCCACCGTGCGCCGACCGCCCGTCCAGCCGCTTCGACAGGCGACGACCGCATGCTCGGCGGGTGGTGCGTCAGCCTTCGGCGACGACCATGGCCGAGGCGATGCCGGCGTCGTGCGAGATGCTCAGGTGCCACGACGTGATGCCGAGCGCGTCGGCCCGGGCCGCGACGGTGCCGGTGATCTCGACCTCCGGGGGCCCGCCGACGACGCGGTGCACCGTCGCGTCGTGCCACCGCATGCCTGCGGGCGCACCGAGCGCCTTGGCGATCGCCTCCTTCGCGGCGAACCGCGCGGCGAGGGACGCGGGCGGCAGGTCGCGCTCGGCGGGGGTGAACAGCTTCTCCCGGAGCCGGGGCGTGCGCTCCAGGGTCTCCATGAACCGCGCGACGTCCACGACGTCGATCCCCACGCCCTTGATCATGCGCCCACCCTACGGCGGACCGCCGAGCATGTGGTTGTGGGGGGGGCGCGGGGCGCCGGGGGGGCGCCCCCCCCCCCCCGGGGGGGGGGGGGTGGGGGTCAGGGCGGAGCCCACGCGGGGGGGGGGGGGGGG
>NZ_JAAFAN010000075.1:0-18004 GCF_010287905.1 Cellulosimicrobium composti | reverse complement strand
GGGTGGGAGAGTAGGACGCCGCCGGACAACCCTTCACCGAAGGCCCACCCCACACGGGGTGGGCCTTCGGCATTTCCACGACCAGGCACCTCGCCGCTGTCCCTGCCCGCGCCCCGGCTGCGTCCGTGACGCCGGCTGACCGGACCGCCGAGACCGTCGCGTCCGGCCGGCGGTCGCGCGCGCGTGGGCCGGGTGCCGCCCCCACTAGAATGGCGAGCATGTCCACCATCTCCCGTGACGAGGTCGCGCGCGTCGCCGCGCTGGCCCGCATCGATCTGCGACCCGAGGAGCTGGACCGGCTCTCCGGCGAGCTCGACGTCATCGTCGACGCCATCGCCAAGGTCAGCGAGGTCGCGACGCCCGACGTCCCTGCGACGAGCCACCCCCTCCCGATGACGAACGTCTTCCGCGACGACGTGCCCGAGCCGGCCCTGCCCGTGGAGGACGTCCTCGCGGCCGCGCCGTCGGCGGAGGACGGGCGCTTCGCCGTCCCGCAGATCCTCGGGGAGGAGTGAGATGACCCAGGACCTCACGCGCCTCAGCGCGTCCGAGCTCGCCGACGGCCTCGCGGCCCGCGAGTTCACCAGCGTCGACGCCACCCAGGCGCACCTCGACCGGATCGCCGCCGTCGACGGCGCCGTCAACGCCTTCCTCCACGTGAACGCCGACGAGGCGCTGGCCACCGCGCGCTCCGTCGACGAGCGCCGTGCCGCGGGCGAGTCGCTGCACCGGCTCGCGGGCGTCCCCATCGCCGTCAAGGACGTCGTCGTCACCAAGGGCATGCCGACCACGGCCGGCTCGAAGATCCTCGAGGGCTGGATCCCGCCCTACGACGCCACGCTCGTCGAGAAGATCCGTGCCGCCGGGCTGCCCATCCTCGGCAAGACGAACATGGACGAGTTCGCCATGGGGTCGTCGACCGAGCACTCCGCGTTCGGCAACACCCGCAACCCGTGGGACCTCGACCGCATCCCCGGCGGCTCGGGCGGCGGGTCCGCCGCGGCCGTCGCGGCGTTCGAGGCTCCGCTCGCGATCGGCACCGACACCGGCGGCTCGATCCGTCAGCCCGGCGCCGTCACCGGCACCGTCGGCGTGAAGCCGACGTACGGCGGCGTCTCGCGCTACGGCCTCATCGCCATGGCGTCGTCGCTCGACCAGGCGGGCCCCGTGACGCGCACCGTGCTCGACTCGGCGCTCCTCCACGAGCTCATCGGCGGGTACGACCCGCGCGACTCGACGTCGATCCCGGGCCGTGCGCCCGCGCTCGTCGACGCCGCGGTGCAGGGCGCCGGCGGCGACCTGACCGGCCTGCGCGTCGGCGTCGTCAAGGAGCTCAGCGGCGAGGGCTACCAGGAGGGCGTGAGCGCGCGCTTCGCGCAGTCCCTCGACCTCCTGCGCGGCCTGGGCGCCGAGGTCGTCGAGGTCTCGTGCCCCCACTTCGAGTACGCCCTCGGCGCGTACTACCTCATCATGCCGTCGGAGGCGTCGAGCAACCTCGCGAAGTTCGACGGCATGCGGTTCGGCCTGCGCGTCGAGCCCGAGGAGGGTCCCGTCACCGCCGAGCGCGTCATGGCCGCCACGCGCGGCGCGGGCTTCGGCGACGAGGTCAAGCGCCGCGTCATCCTCGGCACCTACGCGCTGTCCGCGGGCTACTACGACGCGTACTACGGCAGCGCGCAGAAGGTGCGCACGCTGATCCAGCGCGACTTCGCTGCGGCGTTCGAGCAGGCGGACGTCCTCGTGTCCCCGACGGCGCCGACCACGGCGTTCCGGTTCGGCGAGAAGCTCGACGACCCGCTCGCGATGTACCTCAACGACGTCGCGACCATCCCCGCGAACCTCGCGGGCGTCCCGGGGATGTCGGTGCCGTCGGGCCTGTCGGACGACGGCCTGCCCGTCGGCTTCCAGATCCTCGCGCCGGCCAAGGCCGACGACCGCATGTACCGGGTGGGCGCCGCGCTCGAGTCCGCGCTCCTGAGCACGTGGGGCGGGCCGCTGCTCGACCGCGCGCCGGCGCTGCCCACGGCCACGACCGAGCTGGAGGGCTGACCCGATGACCGCCACGACCGTCGACCTCGTCGACTACGCCGACGCCACGCGCCGCTACGACCCCGTCATCGGGATCGAGGTGCACGTCGAGCTGGGCACGCTGACCAAGATGTTCTGCGCCGCCGAGGTGAGCTTCGGCGCGGAGCCGAACACCCAGGTGACCCCGGTCTCGCTGGGCCTGCCGGGCGCGCTGCCCGTCGTCAACGGCAAGGCCGTCGAGTACGCGATCCGCATCGGCCTCGCGCTCAACTGCCAGATCGCCGAGACCTGCCGCTTCGCGCGCAAGAACTACTTCTACCCGGACGTCCCGAAGAACTTCCAGACGTCGCAGTACGACGAGCCCATCGCGTACGACGGGTGGATCGACGTCGAGCTCGAGGACGGCACGGTGTTCCGCGTCGAGATCGAGCGCGCGCACATGGAGGAGGACGCGGGCAAGAACACCCACGTCGGCGGCGCCACCGGGCGCATCCACGGCGCGGAGTACTCGCTCGTCGACTACAACCGGGCGGGCATCCCGCTCGTGGAGATCGTCACGCGGCCGATCACGGGCGCGGGGGACCGCGCGCCGGAGGTCGCGCGCGCGTACGTGCAGACGCTGCGCGACATCTTCCGCGCGCTCGACGTCTCGGAGGCCCGGATGGAGCGCGGCAACGTCCGCGCCGACGTGAACCTGTCGCTGCGCCCCACGCCCGAGTCGCCGCTCGGCACGCGCACCGAGACGAAGAACGTCAACTCGTTCCGCTCGGTCGAGCGGGCCGTGCGCTACGAGATCTCGCGCCAGGCCGCCGTGCTCGACGCCGGTGGCACCATCGTCCAGGAGACGCGGCACTGGCACGAGGACACCGGCATCACGACGTCGGGCCGCGTGAAGTCCGACGCCGAGGACTACCGGTACTTCCCGGAGCCCGACCTCGTCCCGATCGCGCCCCCGCGCGAGTGGATCGACGAGATCCGTGCGGGCCTGCCCGAGCTGCCGGTCGCGCGTCGTCGCCGCCTGCAGGGCGAGTGGGGCTACGCCGACGCGGAGATGCGTGACGTCGTCAACGCGGGGGCGATCGACCTCATCGAGGCGACCGTCGCCGCGGGCACGAGCCCGGCCGGCGCCCGCAAGTGGTGGATGGGCGAGCTCGCGCGTCGTGCGAAGCAGGACGAGGTCACGCTCGAGGAGCTCAGCGTCACGCCCGCACAGATCGCCGAGCTCCAGGGGCTCGTCGACTCGGGCCGCATCAACGACAAGCTCGCGCGCCAGGTGCTCGAGGGCGTGCTCGCGGGCGAGGGCGACCCCGAGCAGGTCGTCACGGCGCGCGGGCTCGAGGTCGTCTCCGACGACGGTGCGCTGCTCGCCGCGATCGACGAGGCGCTGGCCGCGCAGCCCGACGTGGTCGAGAAGGTCCGGGGCGGCAACCTCGGGCCGGTCGGTGCCATCATCGGCGCGGTCATGAAGGCGACGCGCGGCCAGGCGGACGCCGGTCGTGTGCGCGAGCTCATCCTCGAGCGGATCGGCTGACGCGGTGACGCGCGGACCGGTCCTGCTCGGCGAGATGGTGCGCCTGCGCCCGATCGAGGCGCGGGACGCCGACCGCATGTGGGAGTCGCTGCAGGACCCGGAGTCGAACCGGCTCACGGGGACGACGGCGACGTTCACGCGCGAGCAGGTCGACGAGTGGTCGGCGACGGTCAGCGACCGCGAGGGCCGGTTCGACTGGGCGATCACGCCCGGTGCCGTGCGCGACGGGCAGCAGGTCAGCGACGAGATGATCGGCGAGATCGTGCTCAACGACCTCGACGAGGACGCGCGCTCCGCGAACCTGCGTCTCGCGCTGCTCCCGAACTACCGGGGGCGGGGCTACGGGCGCGAGGCGATCTTCGAGGTGCTGCGCTTCGCGTTCGACGGCGCGACCGACGTGGACGGCGTGCGGCACGAGGGGCCGCACCTGCACCGGGTGAGCCTCGACGTGCTGAGCATCAACCCGCGGGCGCGCATGCTCTACGAGTCCCTCGGGTTCCGCGAGGAGGGCCGCCTGCGCGACGTCTACCGCGACGGCGACGGGTGGGCCGACGCGACGGTCATGAGCATCCTCGAGGACGAGTTCCGCGCGGGCCTCGGTGCCCCCTGACGCACGGCGCGTCGTCGTCCGCGAGGCGTGGACGAGTCGCGTGACGAGCACACCCCCCACGACGGGCCCGGCAGCACCTGCTGCCGGGCCCGTCGTCGTTCCCGGCGGGGCCAGGACGTGCGGTCCGGCCGCCGGGGGAGGGCCGTGGTTGACATCACCCGGCGCGCGACGTACATTCATAAGACGGAAAGGAACTTCCGTGATGTGGAACCGGCAGGGTCGCCGGCAGGGTGACCGGCCCGACGTCGAGAGGGACACGCAGCGATGACGCTGGACGAGTTCAACCGGTTGCCCCCGGAGCAGGCGCGCGAGGCGCTCCTCGCGTGCGCGCACGTCGGGCGCTGGGCGGACGAGGTCACGGCCGGCCGGCCGTACGCGAGCGTCGAGGACGCGGCGCGGGCCGCGCTCGACGCGGCGGACCCCTGGACGGACGAGGAGGTCGACGCCGCGCTGGCGCGTCACCCCCGGATCGGGGAGCGCGCCCGGGGGGAGTCGGCGGACGCGAGCATGTCGCGCTCCGAGCAGGCCGGCGTCGACACGTCCGACGACGACGTGACGCGCCGCCTCGCCGAGGGCAACCGCGCGTACGAGGAGCGGTTCGGGCACGTGTTCCTCATCCGGGCCGCCGGGCGCAGCGCCGAGGAGATCCTCGAGCAGCTCACCGAGCGGCTGGGCAACGACGCCGAGACCGAGCGGGCCAACGCGGCCCGCAACCTGCGCGAGATCGCCGCGCTGCGGCTGAAGGGAATGCTGAGCGCATGAGCACCCACGCCAGCCACATCACCACGCACGTACTCGACGCGGCCAGCGGTAGGCCCGCCGAGGGGATCACCGTCCGCCTCGAGGCGGCTCCGGGGATCGCGGAGGGGACGACGGGGCAGGGCTGGTCCCTGGTGGCGTCCTCCCGCACGAACGACGACGGTCGCGTGCCCGAGCTCGGGCCCGAGACCCTCGTCCCCGGTACGTACCGGCTCGTGTTCGACACGGCCGAGTACTTCGACCGGCGAGACACCGTGTCCTTCTACCCGGAGGTCGTCATCGTCTTCCGGGTGGCGAGCGCGGAGCAGCACTACCACGTCCCCGTCCTGCTCAGCCCGTTCGCCTACTCGACCTATCGAGGGAGCTGACATGAGCGAGACCCTGACCACGACGAGCGCCGAGCAGACGGCGGCCACGCAGAGCAGCGGGGCGATCGTCCTCGGGGACAACCAGTGGGGCAAGGCGGAGGTGCGCCTCGTGCGCGTCGACCGTGCGACGCCGCGCCACGAGATCACGGACCTCAACGTGTCCTCGCAGCTGCGCGGCGGCCAGGAGGCCACCCACCTGGAGGGCGACAACTCGAAGTGCGTCGCGACCGACACCCAGAAGAACACGATCTACGCGTTCGCCCGTGACGGCGTCGGCGCGATCGAGGACTTCGCGATCCGCCTCGGCCGGCACTTCGTCGAGGACTTCGAGTGGATCGAGGGCGGCCGCTGGGAGATCGAGCAGTACTCCTGGAACCGCATCGAGACGGCGGACGGCGAGCACGACCACGCGTTCGTCCGGAACAACCAGGAGACCCGCACGACGGTCGTCCAGCGCGACGGCGACGAGGTGTTCGTCGTCTCGGGCCTCACGGACCTCGTCGTCCTCAAGTCGACGGGCTCGGAGTTCCACGGCTTCCCGCGCGACCGGTACACGACGCTCGTCGAGACGAACGACCGGATCCTCGCGACGTCCGTGACGTCGCGGTGGCGCTACACGACGACGGACGTCGACTTCGACGCCGTGTACGCGAAGGTGCGGGCGATCCAGCTCGAGGCGTTCGCGACGACGCACTCGCTCGCGCTGCAGCAGACGCTGTTCGCGATGGGCAAGGCCGTCCTCGAGGCCGTCCCGGAGATCGCCGAGATCAAGTTCTCGATGCCGAACAAGCACCACTTCCTCGTGGACCTGGCGCCGTTCGGCCTCGACAACCCGAACGAGGTCTTCTACGCGGCGGACCGCCCGTACGGCCTCATCGAGGCCACCGTCCAGCGCGAGGGCGTGCCGGCCGAGCCGCGCGCCTGGGCCACGGTCACCGGGTTCTGCTGAGCCGACCGTGACGGACGGACGCGCCCTGCCCGACCGCGGAGCCCCCGCGGCCCGGCAGGGCGCGCCCGCCTCACGGCGCGGCGGTGATGAGCTCGCGCGTGAGCTCGCCCGCCACCCGGTGCAGCACCGGCACGGCGCGCTCGCCGAACTCGTACGTCACGCGGGCCGCGGGGCCCGAGACGGACAGGGCCGTGGGGGTCGGCGCGTCGGGCACCGCGACGGCGAAGCAGCGCACGCCGAGCTCCTGCTCACCGTCGTCGATCGCGTACCCGCGCTCGCGGGTCGCGGCGAGCTCCGCGAGGAGCGTGTCGACGTCGGTGATCGACTGGTCCGTCGCGGGCGGCATGCCGACGCGGCCCATGATCTCGCGCACCGTCTGGTCGGGGAGCTGGGCGAGCACCGCCTTGCCGACGCCCGTGCAGTGCGTGTAGACGCGCCGGCCGACCTCGGTGAACATCCGCATCGAGTGGCTCGACGAGGCCTGGGCGACGTAGACCGCCATGTCGCGGTCGATCATCGCGAGGTTCGCCGACTCGCCGAGGTCGTGCGCGAGCCGCTCGAGGTAGGGGCGGGCACCGGCGCCGAGCTGGCGCCCGGCGGACTCGCCGAGCCGGATGAGGCGCGGGCCGAGCGTGTAGCGCCGCGACGGCGTCTGGCGCACGTACCCCTGGGCGAGCAGCGTCCGCAGCAGCCGGTGGATCGTCGGCAGCGGCAGTCCCGCGCTCTGCGCGAGCTCGCTGAGGCCGGACTCGCCGCCGAAGTCGGCCAGCAGCTCGAGCAGCTCGATCGCCCGGTCCACGGACTGCACACCGCCGGCCGGCTTGGCAGGCCGCGTGGGCGTGGTCTCCGCCGGCTCCGTCGCCGCCGAGGTCTCGGCCATCTCACCATCTCCTGTCCACCAGGCGCCGCCCGAGGACGGGCGCGCCTCGCCTGAGCAGTGCGGGACCGTCCCGCGCTCCCTTCCGCATCACGGAAGACACGCATCAGCATACGAGAAGAAGGAACGAACATGACGTCCGAGTCGAACGCCCCGGAGACGCAGGCCCCGACGGCGAAGGCCGCCGCCACCAGCCCGAGCTACTCCATCACGCTGCGCGTCGAGGCGCCGAGCGGGCACCGCACGGCGAGCGACCTCGTCGCGACCGTGAGCGCCACGGGCGCCGCGATCACCGGCGTCGACGTCTCGGAGTCGGGGGCGGACCGCCTCGTCGTCGACATCACGGCCGACACGGTGGACGCCGCGCACGTGGAGCGCATCCGCGACGCGCTGAGCGCGCTCGACGGCATCTCGGTGCGGCACGTGAGCGACGCGACGTTCCTCATGCACCTCGGCGGCAAGCTCGAGGTCAACCCCAAGGTGCCGCTGCGCCACCGCGCGGACCTCGCCCGCGCGTACACGCCGGGCGTGGCGCGCGTGTGCCTCGCGATCGCGGAGCGCCCCGAGGACGCGCGCCGGCTCACGGTGAAGCGCAACACGGTCGCGGTCGTCACCGACGGGACGGCCGTGCTCGGCCTGGGCGACATCGGCCCCGCCGCCGCGCTCCCGGTCATGGAGGGCAAGGCCGCGCTGTTCAAGCAGTTCGCGGGCGTCGACGCGTGGCCCGTGTGCCTCGACACGACCGACACCGAGGAGATCATCCGCACGGTCAAGGCGATCGCGCCCGTCTACGGCGGGATCAACCTCGAGGACATCTCGGCGCCGCGCTGCTTCGAGATCGAGCGCCGGCTGCGCGAGGAGCTCGACATCCCCGTGTTCCACGACGACCAGCACGGGACGGCGATCGTCGTGCTGGCCGCGCTGACGAACGCGCTGCGCGTCGTCGGCAAGCAGATCGAGGACGTGCGGATCGTCGTCTCGGGCGTGGGCGCGGCCGGCAACGCGATCATCTCCCTGCTCCAGGGCCAGGGCGCGCGCCACATCGTCGCGTTCGACCGCCACGGCGCGATCCACCCGGGCGCGAACCTCACCGACGACCACCGCCGGCGCCTCGCCGAGACGACGAACGCCGAGGGCTTCACGGGCACGCTGCGCGAGGGCCTCGCCGGAGCCGACGTGTTCGTCGGCGTCTCCGGCCCCAACATCCTCACGGGCGACGACGTCGCGACGATGGCGGACGACGCGATCGTCTTCGCGCTCGCGAACCCGACGCCCGAGGTCGACCCCATCGCCGCCGCCCAGCACGCGACCGTCGTCGCGACCGGGCGCAGCGACTACCCGAACCAGATCAACAACGTGCTCGCGTTCCCGGGCCTCTTCCGCGGGCTGCTCGACGTCGGCGCGAGCGAGATCACCGACGAGATGCTGCGCGCCGCGGCCGTCGCGATCGCCGACGCCGTCGCGCCCGAGGAGCTCAGCGCGAGCTACATCGTGCCGAGCGTGTTCGAGCCCGCGGTCTCCAAGGCCGTCGCGCGCGCCGTCGCCGAGGTCGCGGAGCGCTCGCGCGCGGAGCAGGCTCAGGGGAGCACCACCCCGGGCCACCACGTCGGGTCGGCGCCCCGGGCCTGACGCCCCCGCCGTCAGCCCCTGGACCCCCGCAGAAAGGACACACCCACCATGACCACCACCACGGCCGTCACCGTCCACGGCCCCGCCGTCGAGCGCGCGGACGAGATCCTCACGCCCGACGCGCTCGAGTTCGTCGCGGACCTGCAGCGCCGGTTCGGCGCGCGGCGCGACGAGCTCCTCGCCGCGCGGGCCGCGCGACGCGAGGAGGTCGCGCGCACGGGCCGCCTCGACTTCCTGCCCGAGACCGCGGACGTGCGCGCGGGGGAGTGGACGGTCGCGGGCGCGCCCGCCGACCTCCAGGACCGCCGCGTCGAGATCACCGGGCCACCCACGCCGAAGATGGCGATCAACGCCCTCAACTCGGGCGCGAAGGTTTGGCTCGCGGACC
Organism: Cellulosimicrobium composti; assembly: GCF_010287905.1. Taxonomy (NCBI): domain Bacteria; kingdom Bacillati; phylum Actinomycetota; class Actinomycetes; order Micrococcales; family Promicromonosporaceae; genus Cellulosimicrobium; species Cellulosimicrobium composti. Next base: position 8,865 of record NZ_JAAFAN010000075.1, on the reverse strand, counting down.
TCGAGGACGCGTCGACCCCCCACTGGAGCAACGTCGTCGGCGGGCAGGTCGCCCTCCACGACGCCACGCGGCGCACGCTCGCGTTCACGTCGCCCGAGGGCAAGCAGTACGCGCTGCGGCCCGAGACGGACGGCGAGCCGCTCGCGGTCATGGTCGTGCGCCCGCGCGGGTGGCACTTCGACGAGGTGCACCTCACCGTGGACGGGACGCCCGCCGTCGGCGCGCTCGTCGACTTCGGGCTGCACTTCTTCCACAACGCGGCGGAGCTGCTCGCGCGCGGGTCCGGCCCGTACTACTACCTGCCGAAGATGGAGTCGCATCTCGAGGCGCGCCTGTGGGACGAGGTCTTCACGCACGCCGAGCAGGCGCTCGGGATCCCGCACGGGACGATCCGCGCGACGGTCCTCATCGAGACGATCCCCGCCGCGTTCGAGATGGACGAGATCCTCTACGAGCTGCGCGACCACGCGTCGGGCCTCAACGCGGGCCGCTGGGACTACCTGTTCTCGATGATCAAGTACTTCCGCGACTCCGGGCCGTCGTTCACGCTGCCCGACCGCGGCGCCATCACGATGACCGCGCCGTTCATGCGGGCGTACACCGAGCTGCTCGTGCAGACGTGCCACAGGCGCGGCGCGTTCGCGATGGGCGGCATGGCGGCCGTCATCCCGAACCGGCGCGAGCCCGAGGTCACGGCGCAGGCCTTCGAGAAGGTGCGCGCGGACAAGCAGCGCGAGGCCGGCGACGGCTTCGACGGCTCGTGGGTCGCGCACCCGGACCTCGTGCCGGTGTGCCGCGAGGTGTTCGACGCCGTGCTCGGCGAGCGCCCCAACCAGCTCGACAAGCAGCGCCCGGACGTGCACGTCACGGCCGACCGGCTCCTCGACGTCGCCTCCGCGCAGGGCGACGTGACCGAGGCCGGGCTGCGCAACAACCTCTACGTGTCCGTCGCGTACGTCGCGGCGTGGCTCGCGGGCAACGGCGCGGTCGCGATCCACAACCTCATGGAGGACGCGGCCACGGCCGAGATCTCGCGCTCGCAGGTGTGGCAGTGGGTCCGCTCGGGCGCGACGTTCACGGCGGGCGAGAACGCGGGCACGCCGATCACCGCCGACCTCGTCCGCGCGCTCCTGCGCGAGGAGACCGCCCGGCTGCGCGACGACGTCGGGCACGAGGCGTACGACGCCGGCCCGTACGCGCGGGCGGCCGCGCTCGTCGAGGACATCGCCCTCACCGAGCACTACGTCGACTTCCTCACGCTCCCCGCGTACGAGGACGTCGTCGCGCACGAGCAGGACGCGTCCTCATGACGGCCGCACCCGGCGCCGGGCGCGCGCTCGGCTTCGACGAGGACGGCGTCGCGGCGCTGCACGCGACGCTCGACGGCCTGCTCGCCCCGTGGGACGCGGAGCTCGAGGCGCGGTACCCGGGCGACGACGGCTCGCGCCAGCCCGTCCACACCGTGTACGTGCCGGGCGACCGGTACACCGCGGGTCTCGCGCCCGAGTGGGCCGCGCGGGCGCGCGAGGCGGTCGACGCGGCGGGCGGCGGCACCGACGGGGTGCGCCGGCTCGTCGACCTGCTCGGCGTGGGCGGAGGCCCGGTGGGCGACCTCGCCGACGCGGTGGCCGAGCGCGTGCGCGCCAAGCTCGCCGTCGAGGCGATCGAGGACCTGCGCATCGACTTCGAGGACGGGTTCGGCGACCGCGGCGACGCGGCCGAGGACGCCGCGGTCACGGCCGCGGCGCGCGAGCTCGCCCGGGCCGAGGCGCAGGGCACCGCGACGCCGTTCTCCGGCATCCGGATCAAGTGCCTCGAGGCCGCCACGCGGCGGCGCGGCGTCCGCACGCTCGCACTGTTCGTGGCCGAGCTCGTCGCGGCGCGCGCCGCGCTCCTCGGCGCGGATGCGACCGCGGGCCTCCCGGACGGCTTCGTGGTCACGCTCGCCAAGGTCACGGCGCCGGAGCAGGTCGAGGCGATGGCGGTCGCGTGCGAGCGCGTCGAGGACGCGAACGGTCTGGAGCGGGGGAGCCTGCGGTTCGAGGTGCAGGTCGAGACGCCGCAGGCCCTGCTCGCGGCGGACGGCACCGCGACCGTCGCCCGCCTCGTGCACGCGGCCCCCGGCCGCGTGACCGCGCTCCACTACGGCACGTACGACTACTCGGCATCGCTCGGGATCGCCGCGGCGTACCAGTCGATGGAGCACCCCGCGGCCGACCACGCGAAGGCGGTCATGCAGCTCGCGGTCGCGGGCACGGGCGTGCGCCTGTCGGACGGCTCGACGAACGTGCTCCCGGTCGGCGACCCGCAGGCCGTCGACGCGGCGTGGCGCCTGCACGGCCGGCTCGTGCGCCGCTCGCTCGAGCGCGGCTACTACCAGGGCTGGGACCTGCACCCCGCGCAGCTCCCGAGCCGCTTCGCGGCGACGTACGCGTTCTACCGCGAGGGCGCCGCGTCGGCGCTCGCGCGCCTGGCCGCGTACGTCGGGTTCGTGCCCGACGCCGGCGGCGTGCTCGACGAGCCGGCGACCGCCAAGGCGATGGCCTGGTTCCTCGGGCGCGGCGTCGACTGCGGCGCGCTCACCGAGGCCGAGGTCCGTGCCGCGACCGGCCTCGACCGCGCCGGGCTCGACGCCGTCCGCGTCTCGGGCCACGCCCCGCAGCCCGTCGCAGGCTGAGCCCGCGCCCTCCCCACCTTCCCCGCCGGGGCACCGACCGCCGTCGGCCCGGCCCCGACCTCCAGGAGTGAACCGATGACCCAGACCACCCCCTACTACACCCCGCAGGGTGGCCTGCCCGGCCAGACCGAGCTGCTCACCGACCGCGCCATCGTCACCGAGGCGTACACGGTCATCCCGCGCGGCGTGCTCCGCGACATCGTCACGAGCAACCTGCCCGGCTGGGAGAAGACCCGGCTGTGGGTGCTCGCGCGGCCGATCGAGGGCTTCGCGACGACGTTCGCGCAGTACGTCATGGAGGTCTCGCCCGGCGGCGGGTCGGACCAGGGCGAGGACGAGGAGACCGTGCAGTCCGTCGTCTTCGTCACCGAGGGCACGCTCGTGCTCACGCTCGCCGGTGTCGAGCACGTGCTCGAGCCGGGCGGGTACGCGTACCTGGCGGCGGGGGAGCGGTGGGCGCTGCACAACCGCTCGGACGCGAAGGCCGCGTTCCAGTGGATCCGCAAGGTGTACGAGCCGATCCCGGGCCACACCGCGACGTCGTTCGTCACGCGCGAGCAGGACGTCGAGCCGCGCGCGATGCCGGACACGGACGGCGTCTGGGTGACGACGCGGTTCGTCGACCCCGACGACCTCGCGCACGACATGCACGTCAACATCGTGACGTTCCAGCCCGGCGGGTCCATCCCGTTCGCGGAGACGCACATCATGGAGCACGGCCTCTACGTGCTCGAGGGCAAGGCGGTCTACCGCCTCAACGGCGACTGGGTCGAGGTCCAGGAGGGCGACTTCATGTGGCTCCGGGCGTTCTGCCCGCAGGCCTGCTACGCGGGCGGGCCCAAGCCGTTCCGCTACCTGCTGTACAAGGACGTCAACCGGCAGATCAAGCTCGACCGACGGCGCTGACGACCCGGGTAGGGGGCGCCCGGAGGCCCGGTCCCGCGTGCGGGACCGGGCCTTCGTCGTGCCGGTGGCCGGGCGGCGCGCGCGCCCGACTGTTGACGCGTCGTCGCGAGCGTGCCTACACTTCCATAAAGCAGAAGAAAAGTTCCGCAGAATGGAATCGCAAGGCAGCGAGACGCGGACGACCGAGGGAGAGACGATGAGCCCCGCACCGACGTACACCGTGAACTGCTCGATCCTGCTCACCGACCTGCCGCTGCTCGAGCGCCCGGCCGCCGCGGCCGCCGCGGGCTTCCGCGGCGTGGAGTTCTGGTGGCCGTTCGCGTCGTCCACGCCGGCGCGCGACGAGGTGGACGCGTTCGTCGGGGCGATCGAGGCCGCGGGCGTGCAGCTCACGGGGCTCAACTTCGACGCCGGGAACATGCCGGGCGGCGACCGCGGCCTCGTGTCGTGGCCCGCGCGCTCGGCCGACCTGCGCGCCAACCTCGACGTCGTCACCGCGATCGGCGAGCGCACCGGCTGCCGGGCGTTCAACGCCTTGTACGGCAACCGCCAGGAGGACGCGACGCCCGAGGAGCAGGACGCGCTCGGCGCCGAGAACCTCGCGCTCGCGGCCCGCGCGGTCGCCCGCATCGGCGGCACGGTGCTCGTCGAGCCCGTGAGCGGCGCGCCGGCCTACCCGCTGAAGACCGCCGCCGACGCCGTGCGCGTCATCGACCGGGTCGCCGCCGACCACGGCGAGACGAACCTCGGCCTCCTGCTCGACGTCTACCACCTGGCCGTCAACGGCGACGACGTCGACCAGGCGCTCTCGACGTACCGCGACCGCGTCGCGCACGTGCAGGTCGCGGACGCCCCCGGGCGCGGCGAGCCCGGCACGGGCGACCTGCCCATCGACCGCTGGACCAAGGACCTGCGCGCCGGCGGCTACGACGGCTGGATCGGCCTCGAGTACAAGACCGACGCCGCCGACCCGTTCGCGTGGCTCCCCGCCTCCGAGCGCTGACGCACCCGCGGCCCCGCCGGCCGCCACCGACCACCGACCCGCACCACCCCGAGGAGCACACCATGGCCTCCATCGCCTTCATCGGACTCGGCATCATGGGCAGCCCCATGGCCGTCCACCTGCAGAACGCCGGCCACGACGTCGCGGGCTACAACCGCAGCCCCGAGAAGACCCGGCCTCTCGTCGAGGCGGGCGGCCGCGCGGCCGAGTCCGTCGCCGACGCCGTCTCGGGCGCCGACGTCGTGGCGATCATGGTCCCCGACTCGCCCGACGTCGAGGCCGTCCTCACCGGCGAGGACGGCGTGCTCGCCAACGCCAAGCCGGGCGCGCTCGTCATCGACTTCTCCTCGATCCGCCCCGACGTCACCGTCGCGCTCGCACGCCAGGCGACGGAGGCCGGCCTGCGCATCGTGGACGCCCCCGTCTCCGGCGGCGAGCCCGGGGCGATCAACGCCGCCCTGTCGATCATGGTCGGCGGCACGACCGAGGACTTCGAGGCCGCCAAGCCGTTCCTTGACGTCGTCGGCAAGACGGTCGTGCACGTGGGCCCGAACGGCTCCGGCCAGACCGTCAAGGCCGCGAACCAGCTCATCGTCGCCGCGAACATCCAGGCGCTCGCGGAGGCCATCGTGTTCCTCGAGGCGTACGGCGTCGACACCGACGCCGCGGTCCAGGTGCTCGGGGGCGGGCTCGCGGGCTCGGCCGTGCTGAACCAGAAGGCGCGCAAGATGCTCGACCGCGACTTCGGCCCCGGCTTCCGCATCGAGCTCCACCACAAGGACCTCGGCATCGTCACCGCCGCGGCCCGCGAGGCGGGCGTCGTCGCGCCGCTCGGCGGGCTCGTCGCCCAGCTCATGGCGTCCGCGCGCGCGAACGGCGACGGCGGCCTCGACCACTCCGGCCTCTTCCGCGGCGTCGAGCGGCTCTCCGGCCGCGACGGCTCCTGACTCCCTGACGACGACGTCACTCCAGCAAGGAGAGAAACCATGCCTCGAATGCGTGCGGTGGACGCCGCCGTGGCGATCCTCGAGATCGAGGGCGCGACCCAGGCCTTCGGCCTGCCCGGCGCCGCCATCAACCCCTTCTACTCCGCGATGCGCGCCCACGGCGGCATCGACCACGTGCTCGCCCGCCACGTCGAGGGCGCGTCGCACATGGCCGACGGCTACTCCCGTGCCAAGCCGGGGAACATCGGCATCTGCATCGGCACGTCGGGCCCCGCGGGCACCGACATGATCACCGGCCTCTACGCCGCGTGGGCCGACTCGATCCCGATGGTCTGCATCACGGGCCAGGCGCCGGTCGCCAAGCTCGACAAGGAGGACTTCCAGGCCGTCGACATCGCGAGCATCGCCGCACCGGTGACGAAGATGGCCAAGACCGTCCTCGAGGCCGGCCAGGTGCCGCAGGTCTTCCAGCAGGCGTTCCACCTCATGCGCTCGGGACGACCGGGCCCGGTGCTCATCGACCTGCCGATCGACGTGCAGCTCGCGGAGATCGAGTTCGACCCGGCGACGTACCAGCCGCTGCCCGTGCACCGCCCGACGGCGACGCGCGCGCAGGCCGAGAAGGCGATCGACATGCTGCTCGCCGCCGAGCGCCCGCTGCTCATCGCGGGCGGCGGCATCGTCAACGCGGGCGGCGAGGACCTGCTCGTCGAGCTCGCCGAGACGCTCGGCGTGCCCGTGGTCCCGACCCTCATGGGCTGGGGCGTCATCCCCGACGACCACGCGCTCATGGCCGGCATGGCAGGCCTGCAGACGTCGCACCGCTACGGCAACGCGAACCTGCTCGCGTCCGACTTCGTGCTCGGGATCGGCAACCGGTGGGCCAACCGCCACACCGGTGGGCTGGACACGTACCGCGCGGGACGCACGTTCGTCCACGTGGACATCGAGCCGACGCAGATCGGGCGCGTGTTCGCGCCCGACTACGGCATCGTCTCCGACGCGCGGGCCGCCCTCGAGCTGTTCGTCGAGGTCGCGCGCGAGCGTCGCGACGCCGGCCGGGCGCGCGACTACTCCGGCTGGGCCGCCGAGTGCGCCGAGCGCAAGCGCACGCTGCAGCGCAAGACCCACTTCACCGAGACCCCCATCAAGCCGCAGCGCGTGTACGAGGAGATGAACAAGGCGTTCGGACCCGAGACGCGCTACGTCACGACGATCGGGCTCTCGCAGATCGCCGGTGCGCAGTTCCTCCACGTGTACAGGCCGCGGCACTGGATCAACGCGGGTCAGGCGGGGCCGCTCGGCTGGACGGGCCCGGCGGCGCTCGGCGTCGCGAAGGCCGCCCCCGACGAGCCGGTCGTCGCGCTCTCCGGCGACTACGACTTCCAGTTCATGATCGAGGAGCTCGCGGTCGGCGCGCAGTTCAACCTGCCGTACGTGCACGTCGTCGTGAACAACTCCTACCTCGGCCTCATCCGCCAGTCGCAGCGTGCGTTCGACATGGACTACCACGTGCAGCTCTCGTTCGAGAACGTGAACTCGCCGGAGATGAACGGGTACGGCGTCGACCACGTCAAGGTCGCCGAGGGGCTGGGCTGCAAGGCGATCCGCGTGACCGACCCCGAGGAGCTCGGCGACGCGTTCGCCAAGGCGCAGGGCATGGCCGCCGAGTTCCGCGTGCCCGTCGTGGTCGAGGTCATCCTCGAGCGCGTGACGAACATCGCGATGGGCGTCGAGCTCACGGGCGTCAACGAGTTCGAGGACCTCGCGATCTCGGCCGAGGACGCCCCCACCGCGACCGCGCTGCTCGACTGAGCGCACGGTGGAGACCACGCACGAGGGAGGCACGATGAGCGCGGAGACCGGCGGTCGGGCGCACGAGTACGACCTCGTCGTGCGCGGCGAGCGCGTGCTCGTCGCGTCCGGCGAGCAGCCCCGCGAGGTCGGGGTCGTCGGGGGAGTGGTCCGGGCGATCGAGCCCCTCGGTGCGGGGCTCGACGGCGCGCGCGTCGTCGAGCTCGCACCGCACCAGGTGCTCGTCCCCGGGCTCGTCGACACGCACGTGCACGTCAACGAGCCGGGGCGCACCGAGTGGGAGGGCTTCGCGTCCGCGACGCGGGCCGCGGCCGCCGGCGGCGTCACGACGATCGTCGACATGCCGCTCAACTCGATCCCGCCGACGGTGGACGTCGAGGCGCTCGAGACCAAGCAGAAGGTCGCGCGCGACCAGGCGTTCGTCGACGTCGGGTTCTGGGGCGGCGCCGTGCCCGGCAACGCGGACGAGCTGCGCCCCCTGTGGGACGCGGGCGTGTTCGGGTTCAAGTGCTTCCTGCTGCACTCGGGCGTCGAGGAGTTCGGGTACCTCGAGCCCGACGAGCTCGAGGCGGACCTGCGCCTGCTCGCGGACTTCGACGGGCTCATGCTCGTGCACGCCGAGGACTCGCGCGCGATCGAGCACGCGCCCACCCCGCACGGCGACCACTACGACGCGTTCCTCGCGTCGCGCCCGCGCGGCGCGGAGAACGTCGCGATCGCCGCCGTCATCGAGGCCGCGCGCTGGACCGGGGCACGTGCGCACGTGCTGCACCTGTCGAGCTCGGACGCGCTGCCCATGATCCGCAGCGCGAAGCGGGAGGGCGTGCGGATCACGGTCGAGACGTGCCCGCACTACCTGGCGCTCGCGGCCGAGGAGATCCCGGACGGCGCGACGCAGTTCAAGTGCTGCCCGCCCATCCGCGAGATCGACAACCGCGAGCTCCTCTGGGAGGGGCTGCTCGACGGGACGATCGACTGCGTCGTCTCGGACCACTCGCCGAGCACGCCCGACCTCAAGGACCTCGACACGGGGGACTTCGGGACGGCGTGGGGCGGCGTGTCGTCGCTCCAGCTCGGGCTGGCGATCGTGTGGACCGAGGCCCGGACGCGGGGCGTGCCGTTCGCGCGCGTCGTCGAGTGGATGTCGTCGCGGCCCGCCCGGATCGCGGGGCTGCAGCGCAAGGGCGCGATCGCGCTCGGTCACGACGCGGACCTCGCGGTCGTCGAGCCGGACACGGCGTTCGTCGTCGACCCGACGGCCCTGCACCACAAGAACCCCGTCACGCCGTACGCCGACCGCGCGCTCTCGGGCGCCGTCGTCGCGACGTACCTGCGCGGCGAGGAGATCACGTTCGACCGGCCCACGGGCCGGCTGCTCGCGCGCGGCGAGGCGTGACGGGCTGAGACTCCCGTGGCCCGCCGCCGGGGGCCGGGGCGGGGGGCCCCCCCGGGGTGGTTTTAACAAAGCCCGGCCCCCCCGCCCGGCGCCGATGGGGGGTGGGGGGGTGAGGGGGTAA
>NZ_JAAFAN010000074.1:0-18382 GCF_010287905.1 Cellulosimicrobium composti | reverse complement strand
CTACGCTAAGCAGCAGGGCCACGAAGCCCTGATCGGAACCAAATGACCAGAGCCTCCATCAGACCCAGGGCGATTCAAGCCTCACCGCCTCGGACGTGTGCTCCTCAGCCAGCCCTCGCGCGCGCATAGGGACGGAACGACGGACGAGGTGCGCGGCCACCGTGCGGTGGTAAACGCCAAATCGCTCACCGAGCTGCGCGAGCGTCATGCCCTGCTCGTACAGCGCCACCAGTTCATCGACCTCGGCGGCGCTCAGAAAGGTTTGAGTCTTCCCAACTAACCGCACCACGCGACCCCGTGAGTCGGTCACCGAGGGCTCGGACGGCCGTTCGCTACGCTTGTAGGCACCCAGAGACAGGCGAGAAGCCACGGTTTTCAGGGCCGGGCCAGGGTTCTCAAACTCTCTACGGAGGTGCACCACCGCTCAGCCGAACGACGACGCCGTCGCCCGGTCGACCTCCACGAGGTAGGCGTGCCGCTCCTCCCCGCGCGGGTAGGGGCCGCCGGTGTAGAGGACGGAGAGCCGGTCGACGACCGCCCAGCCCGCGTCGCCGTCGAGCACCTCGACGACGCGGCCGCGCAGGGTCGCCATGACGTACGGGTTCCCGGTCTCCGTCACGGAGACGGCGACGCGCGGGTCGCGCGCGAGGTTGCGGGCCTTGCGCGAGCCGGGCCCGGTGAGGAAGGCGAGCCGGTCCCCCTCCCAGCCGACCCAGAGCGGCACGACGTGCGGGCCGCCGTCGGGCAGCACGGTCGCGAGGTGCGCGACGTGCGGGCCGGCGACGAGCGCGCGCGCCGCCTCGGGCACGTGGGCGGGTCCGGGCACGGGGGCGGGGGTGTCGGTGACCATGGGGTGGTGACCGCCTGCCGCGCCGCGACTCATCGGTCCCCCGCGGCGCACCGGCACGGCTCAGACGATCGCCCCGCACGACAGGTCGACGACGACCCCGGTCGTGGCGCCCGCGGCGTCGGACGCGAGGTGGACGGCCGTGCCCGCGACCTCGGACAGCCGCGGCAGGCGCCCGAGCAGCGTGTCCGTGACGAGCATCGGCAGGTCGTCGTCCGACGCGCCCGCGGTCTCGGGCGTGAAGTTGGGCCGCAGCCCGACGACGCGCACGCCGTGGCGGCCGACCTCGCCGGCGAGGGTGCGCACGAGGGTCTCGACCGACGCGCACGCGACGCTGAACCCGCCCATCCGGTGGCGCCACTCGCGTGCGGCGGACGACGAGAGCATGACGATCGCCCCGGACCCCTGGGCGACCATGTGCCGCGCCGCGGCGGTCGCGGTGAGGAAGTGGGTCGTCGTCGCGGCCACGACCGGCGCCACGAAGTCCTCGACGGACATGTCGACGAGCGGGACGTCCTGCAGCGCGTCGTAGGCGACGGCGTTGAACGACACGTCGAGGCTCCCCGCCCGCTCGACCACCGCGGCCGCGTGCGCGTCGACCGACTCCTTGACGGTCGCGTCGACGACCGCGGTCTCCGCCCGCCCGCCGGCCGCGCGGATCTCGTCGGCGAGCGCGTCGAGCGTCGCGGCCGTGCGTCCCGCGAGGAAGACGCGCGCGCCCGCGGCGGCGAACGCGCGGCTCACCGCCGACCCCATCGACCCGACGGCCCCGTAGACCACGGCGTTCTTCCCGTCCAGCTGCATGCGTCGTCCTCTCCCGGTGGCGGCGCGCACGACGGCGACGGCGCGCGCGGTGAGCTCCCGCACACGGACGACGGCCCGCGGGGACGGAACTCATCGGCCGCTCGCGCGTTGGGTGGGGCATGGGGAGTTCTCACCCTCCCGGACCCCGGAAAGGGTAAAGATCAGGCCACCCGTCGTAGATATACTCGCCCGACCGGCGCAGGCCGGTTCCGCCCGGTTCGCCCGGGTCGAGGGGGCGCTCGCGAGGGCGGCCCCCACCCGCCACCGACGGCGTACGACGGCACGCACGAGCGAAGGACCGACATGACCGAGGCAGCACCGCTCCAGCCCCCCGCCCCGACCGAGACGCTCACGCTCAGCGCCCCGGAGCCCGTCAAGCCCGTCGCCGCCACGCAGGCCCCGTCGCTCGCGCCGCGCATCGACGAGGCGGCGATCCCGGGCCTGGAGTCGAAGGTGTCGTCGTACCTCGACCAGCTCCTGTCGACGGACACGCGCTCGCCCGAGTTCGCCGCCAAGGCGGACGACGTCCGGAAGATGGGCGACAAGGACATCCGCGCGGCGGCCGACGTCTCGAACCGCATGCTCGAGATGCCGGTCAAGGAGCTGCGCGAGGGCGGCGTCTCCGACAGCTCGAAGGTGAGCAAGTCGCTGCTGGAGCTGCGCCGCACGGTCGAGGACCTCGACCCGAGCGAGGCGAGCGTCGGCAAGAAGTTCCTCGGCCTCATCCCGTTCGGCGGCAAGATCCAGGACTACTTCCGCCGCTACGAGAGCTCGCAGAAGCAGCTCAACGCGATCGTCCAGTCGCTCTACAACGGCCAGGACGAGCTCCGCAAGGACAACGCCGCGCTCAACCTCGAGAAGCAGAACCTCTGGGACTCGATGGCGCGCCTCAACCAGTACATCTTCATCGCGGAGCGCCTCGACACCGAGCTGTCCACGAAGATCGCCGAGCTCGAGGCGAGCGACCCGGACCGGGCGCAGGCGCTGCGCGAGGACGTGCTGTTCTACGTGCGCCAGAAGCACCAGGACCTGCTCACGCAGCTCGCGGTGTCCATCCAGGGCTACCTCGCGATGGACATCATCATGAAGAACAACGTCGAGCTCATCAAGGGCGTCGACCGCGCGACGACGACGACGGTCTCGGCGCTGCGCACGGCCGTCATCGTGGCGCAGGCGCTCGCCAACCAGAAGCTCGTGCTCGACCAGATCACGGCGCTCAACACGACGACGTCGAACATGATCGCGTCGACGTCGAAGATGCTCGCGGACCAGTCGGCGGGCATCCAGCAGCAGGCCGCGAGCGCGACCGTCGGGCTCCCCCAGCTCCAGCAGGCGTTCGCGAACATCTACGCGACGCTCGACTCGATCTCGACGTTCAAGACGCAGGCGCTCGACTCGATGGCGCAGACCATCGGCGTGCTCGAGACCGAGACGACGAAGGCGAACGAGTACCTGGACCGGGCGCGCCGCTCCGACCAGTCGCAGGCGGGCAACGGCTCGCTCGACATCGGTCGGCTGTGACGCCCGCCCCGGGCTCCTCGCACCCGACCGCACGCGGCGACCGCCGCACCCGCACCCGCACGACAGATCGGACCCCGAGCTAGATGGGCTGGTTCTCCGACGTGATCGGCCGCCTCGGCGGCCGGTCCCCCGCGCCCGAGCCCGAGTACGAGGTGCCCGCCCCGCCGACGTCCGCCGAGATCCTCGCCTCGGTCGAGCGCGTCGAGCAGCAGATCGAGGGGCGCGTGCCGCCCGCGGTCACGGCGCGCGTGCACCGCATCACGGGCACGGTCGAGGAGATGGTGCCGCGCCTCGACCGCCTCGGCGGCGGTTCGCAGCAGGCGCACACCGTGGTCGCGACCGCGACGAGCTACCTGCCGGAGGCCGTCGGCGCGTACCTGCGCCTGCCGCGCGACTTCGCCGACCGCCGCGTCGTCGCGCAGGGCAAGACGTCGCTCATGCTGCTGTGCGACCAGCTCGACCTGCTCGGCGTGACGCTCGACAAGATCTCGGACGCCGTCTCGCGCGCCGACGCCGCGGCCCTCGTCGCGCACGGGGCGTTCCTCGCGGAGAAGTTCCGCGACTCGTCGATCGCGCTCGACCCCGGGGCGGGCCAGGGCACGCCGCAGCCACCCGCGGGACCGCCTGCGGAGCCCGGACGGCTGGAGGCGCCGTGACCGACCACGTGACCCCGAGCCTGGCCGCGGCGCTCGACGCGCTCGACGCCGCGGCCCGTTCCGCCGGCGTCGACGAGGAGGCCGCGCGCGACGAGGGCGCCCGGCTCGCGGCGGCCGTCGCCGAGTCGTCCCCGGGCGCGCCTGCCGCGTGGCTCGCGGCGCTCGGCCACGACCCCGCGGCGACGGGCGCGTTCTTCACCGCGGCGTCGAGCGCGCGCCGGTGGCGCACCTCGCCCACGGACGTCCTCGCCGCGCTCGGCGCCGCGCGCTCGAAGCACGCCGCGGTGTACGGGCAGGCGCTCGCCGACGTCGCCCGCGCCGCCGCGCTCCTCGGCTCCCCCGGCCCGCACGTGGCCGGCGCCGCCGCCGCGACGGCCGCGGTCCAGCAGTCCGGCGCGGGCCGCGCGGTCGTCCCGGGGGCCGGGCACGCGCCGTCGGGCCCGACGACGTCCCCCGCCGCGGGCGCAGCCGTCGCGGCACGACCCGGTGCGGGCGGGGCGGACCCGTTCGACCTCGGCGACCTGCTCGCCGCGCAGGGCTCGCTCGACGCCGTGCGGCGCCCTGCGCCGGAGGTGCCGTCGGTCGCGTCGATCCTCGACGCGCTCGCCGGCCGGCCCGGCGCGCCCGCCCCCGCCGATGCCGCGCCGTCGGGCCCGGGTGCCGCCCCGGCGGACGCGACGTCCACGCCGGGAACGGCGGGCTCGGCGGCGGCGACGACGGGCGAGGCGGCGACGGCCACCGCCGAGGAGGAGCCGGTCCGCTCCCTCGACGAGCTGCTCGCCGAGCTCGACGCGCTCACCGGCCTCGCCCGGGTCAAGGACGAGATCCACCGCCAGACCGAGCTCCTGCGCGTCGAGAAGCTGCGCGCGGAGGCGGGTCTGACGCGCCCGACGCTCACGCGGCACCTCGTGTTCCTCGGGAACCCGGGCACCGGCAAGACGACGGTCGCGCGCCTCGTCGCCGGCATCTACCGCGCGCTCGGGCTGCTCGAGAAGGGCCACCTCGTCGAGGTGGACCGCTCCGAGCTCGTCGCGGGGTACCTCGGGCAGACCGCGGTGAAGACGTCGGAGGTCGTCGCGACGGCGCTCGGGGGCGTGCTGTTCGTCGACGAGGCGTACGGCCTCGCGGAGGACCAGTACGGCGCCGAGGCGATCAACACGCTCGTCAAGGACATGGAGGACCACCGCGACGAGCTCGTCGTCATCGTGGCGGGCTACCCCGGGCCGATGGCGGACTTCCTCGCGACGAACCCGGGCCTCGAGTCGCGGTTCTCCACGACGATCACGTTCGAGGACTACGCCGACGCCGAGCTGCGCGACATCTTCGCGAGCATGGCGGCCCGCGCCGACTTCGAGCCGACGCCCGAGGCGCTCGACGTGTTCGAGCGCCTGGCCGGCGCGCAACCGCGCAGCGAGGGCTTCGGCAACGCGCGCTGGGCGCGCAACGTGCTCGACGCGGCGGTCGCGCGCCACGCGTGGCGCCTGCGCGACACCCCGCGGCCCAGCGTCGACGAGCTGCGCCTCCTGCTGCCGGTCGACGTCGTCGACGGCGAGGGCGCCCCCGCGCTGCTCGCCACGCTCGACCCGCCCGCGGCCCCGGACGAGCCCGCCGAGGGCGACCCGGCCGTGGCCGACCCGACCGCGACCGACCCGACCGCGGCCGACCCGACCGACCCCGAGCGCGCCGGGAACGACCCGGCCGGCGCCCCCGAGACCGCACCCTCCACCGCCGAGGAGAACGCATGACGACCACCCCGGTCCGCCCGGCGGGCCAGCCGACCGCCCCCGCGTCCGGCACAGCGCCGGGCACGAGCGCGCCCGCACCGGCGGCCGCGCCGCCCGCCCGCGCGTCCCGAGCGCGGCGCGCGCTGCGCCGCACGCCGGGCAAGCTGCGTCTCGTCATGGCGCTGTGCGTGCTCGCCGCGCTCGCGCTCGGCGTGCTCGGGTTCCAGGCCGGCAGCGTGCAGTCGCGCGCGCTCGAGGCGGCGAGCGAGGACGCGGCCCAGCTCGTGGGCGTCCAGGAGGTCCGCAACGCGCTCGTCGCGGCGGACGCGACCGCGACGGGCGCGTTCCTCGTCGGTGGCCTCGAGCCCGCCGACCAGCGCGCGCGCTACGACGACCTCGTGGACCAGGCCGCGACGCGGCTCGCGACCCTGTCGGGGAGCAACGAGGGCGACGCCGCGCTGCTCGGCGAGGTCGCGGCCGACCTCACGGTGTACACGGGTCTCGTGGAGCAGGCGCGCGCGAACAACCGCCAGGGCTTCCCCGTCGGCTCGGCGTACCTCGACCAGGCGTCGACGATCCTGCGCGAGCAGATGCTCCCGACGCTCGACGAGGTCGTGCTGGACGACGCCGACCGCGTCGCCGCCGACTTCTCGGGCGTGCGCAACGCGCTCTGGGTGCTCGCGGGCGGGCTGCTCGCGCTCGCGGTGCTGCTCGCGAGCCAGGTCTGGCTCGCGCGCCGGACGCACCGCGTGCTCAACGTGGGCCTCGCGGTCGCGACGGGCGTCGTGCTCGTCGTGGGCGTCGTGGCCACCGTGCTGCTCGCGCAGGCGAGCTCGCGCGCGCAGGACGTGCGCACGGGTCCGTACGCGGCGACGCTCGCCGCGTCCCAGGCGTACTCGCTCGGGAACGACGCGAAGTCGATGGAGGCGTTCACGCTCATCAAGCGCGGGTCGGGCCAGGCGTACGAGGAGGCGTTCGTCACCGCGACGGACGACGCGGCCGCGCGGCTCGACGCCGCCGCCGCGGAGGGCATCCTCGACGGCTCGACGGCCCAGGCCCTCGACGCGTGGGTCGCCCGGCACGCGGAGATCCGCGCGCTCGACGACGACGGCCGGTGGGACGAGGCGGTCGCGCTCGCGACGGCGACCGACCCCGAGAGCCCCAACGCCGCGTTCGACGCGTTCTCCGCGTCGGCGCGCGACGACATCGAGACCGGCGCCGCCGCGACGAGCGACCGTCTCGACGGCGCGGCGACGACCGCGACCGTCGCGGGCTGGCTCGTGCTCGTGGCGGGACTCGTCGCGGCGCTGCTCGCGTGGCGCGGCGTCTCGGCACGACTGGAGGAGTACCGGTGACCACGACGCTCGCCTTCCCCGCCCAGACCACCCGGCCGCGCCGCACCGGCGGTGCCGTCGCGGCCGCCGTCGCCGCGGTCCTCGCGCTCGCGGCGTGCTCGGGACCGTCCGGCGCGGACGACCTGCGCCTCGCCGAGGCGCCCGCGCAGGAGGGCGCCGAGGAGGCGCCCGCCGCGCCCGCCGCACCGGCCGAGTGCGCGGACCCGCTCGCGTCCTACGCCCCCGAGGGCGCGCTGCCGGGCCCGGACGCGCTGCCCGGCGGCAGCACGATGGCCGAGATCCGCGACCGCGGCTCGCTCGTCGTCGGCGTCTCGGCCGACACGCTGCTCATGGGCGCGCGCAACCCGCTGTCCGGGCAGATCGAGGGCTTCGACATCGACGTGCTGCACGAGATCTCGCGCGCGATCTTCGGCGACCCCGACCGGCTGCAGTTCCGCGTCATCACGTCCGGGCAGCGCCTCGAGGTGCTCGAGAACGGCGAGGTCGACCTCGTCGCGCGCGCGTTCACCATCACCTGCGACCGCTGGGAGTCCATCGCGTTCTCCGCGGAGTACTACCACGCGGGTCAGAAGGTGCTCGTCACGCGCGACTCGACCGCGAACGGGATCGCGGACCTCGAGGGCCAGCGCGTGTGCGCGCCCGAGGGCACGACGACGCTCACGCGCCTCGAGCAGTTCGCGGGCATCGAGCCCGTCCCCGCGACGACGCACACGCAGTGCCTCGTGCTGTTCCAGCAGGGCAAGGTCGACGCGATCACGGGCGACGACACGATCCTCGCGGGCTTCGCGGCCCAGGACCCCTACGCGAAGGTCGTCGGCGAGGCGATCAGCGACGAGCCCTACGGCATCGGCGTGCCCGCGCAGGACGTGGACATGGTGCGGTTCGTCAACGGCGTCCTGGAGCAGATGAAGTCCGACGGGCGCTGGGCCGCGATCTACGACGAGTGGCTCGGCGGCCTCGGCCCCGCCCCGACCCCGCCGGCCGCGGTGTACGGCCGCACGCCGTGACGCGCACGCCCGCACCGGAGGCGCCGGGACGGCTCGGCGAGGCGATCCCCGCCGCCGACCTCCTGGCATACCTCGCCGCGCTCGAGACGTGGCTCGACGAGCGCCGCACGGAGCTCGACCGGCTCGACGCCGCGGCGCAGTCGGCCGCGACGCCCGACGCGTACACCTCCGACCTCGTGCTCGCGCTCACGCTGTGGCAGGCGATCCGCTCGCGCGCCGACGAGATCCGGCCCGTGTGGGACTCGGGCCGGGCCGACGCCGTCGCACGCGAGAAGATCTCCCAGCTCGTCTGGGGCCGCCTCGACTCGGGCTCGGGCGCCGCGCTCGTCTCCCTCGTCGAGGCCGTCAAGCTGTGCGACGCGCTCGTCGTCCAGCTCCGCACGCGCCTCTCGTTCGACCCGCACACGGCCGACCAGGTCGCGCGCCTGCGCGGCGTGCGCGCCGAGCTCGTGCGGTGCGAGGACCTCGCCGGCTCGGACGCGGACGCGCGGGGGCGCGTCGAGACCCTGCGGGGGCGCCTCGACCACCTCGTCGCGCAGGCCGCGCGCGGTGCCGACGTCTCGGGCCCGCTCGCGGAGCTCGAGACGGAGGTCGCGCGGGCCGAGCGCGACCTCATCGTCGCGTCCGCGCAGCGGCGCGAGCTGCGGCGCGACCGCGCACGCACGCAGGAGCAGCGCGCCGCGCTCGAGGCGCGCGAGCCCGCGCTCCGCGAGCTCGTCGCGCGCTGCCGTCGCGAGATCGCGCACCCGCCGCGCCTGGCCGTGCCCGACGTCTCGCGCCTCGGCCCCGTGCCGGACTCGCGCTTCGAGCTCGACGCGTACGCCGCGCGCCTGGCGACCGTCGCGCGCGCCGTCGAGACCGTCGAGGACGCCTACACCAAGCCGCTGCGCGAGCGCGCCGAGCTGCGCTACAGCCTCGACCGGCTCGCGGAGCGGGCCGAGGCCAACGGGCGCTCGGCCTCACCCACCGTGCGCGCCGGCCTCGTCGAGGCGCGCGAGGCCGTCGAGGCGACGCCGTGCGACGTGACGCTCGCCCGGTTCCTCGTCGAGCAGTACCAGTTCCTCACCCGCGACCTGCCCACCCCGGAAGGAGCGTCGTCGTGACGACCACCGCGACCGTCCCGTGCTCGGAGCCCGGCTGCCCGGGCACCATCGAGGACGGCTACTGCAACGTCTGCGGGTCCCCCGCCGGCGGCTCCGGCACCGCGCCCACGGGCACCGTGACCGGCGCGAGCGCGACGGGCGCGCCCGCCCCGGGCAGCGCCGCCGCCGCGTCCCCGTCGGCCATGCTCGGCACGGGCTTCGTCGAGGGCCGCCCCGGCACGGCCCCCGGCTCCGCCGACCCCGACGGCGAGCGCTCGACCCGCACGGGCCGCACGAGCTCGAGCCGCCTCGCCTCGACCGCGCTCGGCTCGGCGCGCACCGCCGCGACCGGGTCCAAGGCGACCCGCCGCGTCGGGACGTCCTCGACGCGCCTGCGCGGCCGGGGCCTCGGCGCGGGCCTGACGACCGTGCCGTCGGTGCCGGTGCGCGACCCGCTGCAGTCCGTCATGGCCGTCCCCGAGGTCGCCGAGCGCAAGCGGTTCTGCCCCGCGTGCGGCGAGAAGGTGGGCCGCGGCCGCGACGGGCAGCCCGGGCGCACGTCCGGGTTCTGCCCCCACTGCGGCACCCGCTTCGACTTCACGCCGCAGCTCAAGCCGGGCGACCTCGTCGGCGGGCAGTACGAGGTCGTGGGCTGCCTCGCGCACGGCGGCCTCGGCTGGATCTACCTGGCCCGGGACCAGAACGTGTCCGGCCGGTGGGTCGTGCTCAAGGGCCTGCTGAACTCGGGCGACCCCGACGCGTACGCCGCGGCGATCTCCGAGCGGCAGTTCCTCGCCGAGGTCGAGCACCCGCTCATCGTCGAGATCTACAACTTCGCGATGCACGACGGCGCTGGCTACACCGTCATGGAGTACGTGGGCGGCGAGTCGCTCAAGGAGATCCTCCAGGCGCGGCGCGAGGCGAACAACGGGGTCATCGACCCGATGCCCGTGGACCAGGCGCTCGCCTACGTGCTCGCGATCCTGCCCGCGTTCGCCTACCTGCACGACCACAACCTGCTGTTCTGCGACTTCAAGCCGGAGAACGTCATCCAGCAGGGCGACGGCGTCAAGCTCATCGACCTCGGCGGCGTGCGCCGCGCCGACGACATGACCTCGGCGATCTTCGGCACCGTCGGCTACCAGGCGCCCGAGGTCGCGGAGGTCGGCCCGTCGGTCGCGTCCGACATCTACACGATCGGCCGCACGCTCGCGACGCTCGTGCTCGACTTCCGCGGCAACACGACGACGTACGTCGCGTCGCTGCCGCCCGTCGCGGACACGCCCGTGTTCCAGCAGTACGACTCGTTCTACCGGCTGCTGGCCAAGGCGTGCGCCCTCGACCCGGCGGACCGGTTCGCGAC
Organism: Cellulosimicrobium composti; assembly: GCF_010287905.1. Lineage (NCBI taxonomy): Bacteria > Bacillati > Actinomycetota > Actinomycetes > Micrococcales > Promicromonosporaceae > Cellulosimicrobium > Cellulosimicrobium composti. The sequence goes on along the minus strand of NZ_JAAFAN010000074.1, from coordinate 8,023 downwards.
GGCCGACGAGATGCGCACGCAGCTCCTCGGCGTCCTGCGCGAGGTCGTCGCGGCCGACGCCGGGCCGGGCAACCCCGCGCTGCACTCGGCGGCGTCGGTGCTGTTCGAGGCCCCGGTCGCCGACGTCGCGGGCCGGCCGCTCGCGTGGGACGAGCTCCCGTCGCTGCGGCGCGACGACCACGACCCCATGGCGAGCTGGCTCGCGGGCGTCAACGTCGTGGACCCGGACGCGCGGCTCGCCGCGCTCGCGGACGCGCCGGAGGACACCGTCGAGGTGCGCCTCGCGCGCGCCCGCGCGGCCATCGAGGCCGAGCGCTTCGACGTGCTGCGGGACACGATCGCCCGGATCCTCGCGGACGACCCGTGGGAGTGGCGCGCCGCGTGGCTGGGCGGCCTGGGCGAGCTCGCGCAGGGCGACGCGGTCGCCGCGCGCGCATCGTTCAACGCGGTCTACGGCCAGGTGCCGGGCGAGCTCGCGCCGAAGCTCGCGCTCGCCGCGGCGTGCGAGCTGAGCGGCGAGCCGGACATCGCCGAGTCGCTCTACGTGATCTGCGCGCGCACGGACGCCAACTACACGGCGCCCGCCGCGTTCGGGCTCATGCGCATCCGCGAGGCGCGCGGCGACCTCGACGGGGCGCTGCACGCGCTCGACCTCGTCGGGCCGACGCGCGGCTCGTACGTCGAGTCGCGGACGCTGCGCGCGCACCTGCTCGCCGAGTCCGGCCGCGGCCTGCCCGCGCTCGCCGACGCCATGGCGAGCGTCGCCGCGGTGTCGATCGCGCCGCGCGAGCGCGCCGAGCTCGCCGTCGGCGTGCTGCGCTCCGCGCTCGAGACCGTCACGACGAGCGGTCCGGAGCCCACCACGCGGATCGCCGGCGTGCCGGCGGACGAGCCGGCCCTGCGCGACGCGCTCGAGGGCGCGTACCGCGAGCTCGCCTCGCTCACCGACTCGCGCGACGAGCGGATCGTCCTCGTCGACCGCGCGAACGAGGTGCGGCGGTGGACGGTCCGATGAGCGACTCCTCCTCGGCCGCGCCGGGCGAGACCGTCGCCGAGTCGTCGGTGCTCGCGTGCCCGGCGTGCGGCGAGCCGTCGCACGACGGCGCCCGGTTCTGCGAGGCGTGCGGCACCCCGCTCGCGCCGCTCCCGCCCGCGGGCGGGGACCCTGCCCCGACCGGCGCCCCGGCGTCGTCCGGCAGCCCCGTGTCCTCCGGCGGCCCGGCGTCGCCCGACGCCCCCGACCCGGGCACGACGACGGACGAGCCCGGCACGGTGACGGGCGACGCCGCTCCCGGATCGGTGCCGTCCGGCCCGGCGGCGCCCGCCGCGCGGCCGTGCGTGCGGTGCGGCGGCACCGTCGCCGAGGACGGGTACTGCACGGAGTGCGGCGAGCCCGCGGCGTCCGAGCGCGACCACTGGGCCGAGCGCCCCGCGGCGTGGGTCGCGGGCGTGTGCGACCGCGGCGTGCGGCACTCGCGCAACGAGGACGCGATGGCGCTCGCCGCGAGCCCGTCGGCGGTCGACGAGCGCGCGTTCGCCGCGCTCGTCGTGTGCGACGGCGTCTCCTCGGCGCCCGACTCCGACGTCGCGAGCCTGGCCGCCGCGCGCGCGGCGCGTGACGTGCTCGCCTCGGGCTCCCCGGAGGGCGCGGCGCCCGTCACGGGCGAGCCGTCGGCGCGCATCGGTGCCTGGTCGGCCCTCGTCGGCGAGGCGTCACGAGCCGCGCAGAGCGCGATCCTCGCGACCGTCGGGGACATGGCCGACCGGGAGAACCCGCCGTCGTGCACGTTCGCGACGGCCGTCGTCGACGGGCCGCTCGTCGTCGCGGGCTGGGTGGGCGACTCGCGCGCGTACTGGATCCCCGACGAGGGCGAGGCGCGGCAGCTCAGCGTCGACGACTCGTGGGCGCAGGAGATGATCGCGCAGGGCGTGCCGCGCGCGCAGGCGGAGGCGTCGCCGCAGGCCCACGCCATCACGCGCTGGCTCGGGCCGGACGCGCCCGACCCCGTGGCCCGGACGGCCGCGACGCTGCCCGACCGGGACGGCTGGGTGCTCGTGTGCTCGGACGGGCTGTGGAACTACTGCTCGCCCGCCGCGGACCTCGCCGGCCTCGTGCGCGCGACGCACGAGCGCGTGGGCGGCGAGCCGCAGGCGCTCGCGGGCGCGCTCGTCGACTGGGCGAACGCCCAGGGCGGGCGGGACAACATCACCGCGACGCTCGCACGGTTCGTCCGGACCGCGGCCCCCGCTCCCGACGGCCTCGCCCCGGACCTCGAGACGACGATCCCCACGACCTGACCCGGGCCGCGCGCCCGGGCCCGACGACCCGATAGCCTGCACGAACACCCGCACCACCGAAGGAGCCCCCATGGCCGAGTTCGCCGCCGAGGTCTACCAGAACGAGTTCCTGTCCGAGGGCGCGACGGACGTCCACGCGATCGTCACCGTGACGTGCACGGGGGCGGGGAGCGCGGGGAGCGCCGGCGGCGGCGCGGGCGGCGTGGCCGAGATCATCATGGTCGACACGTCGGGGTCGATGTCGGGCCGCAACATCGAGGCGGCGAAGCACGCGGCCCAGGTCGCGGTCGACCAGATCCTCGACGGCACGTGGTTCGCGATCGTCGGCGGCAGCCACGTGGCGAACCGCGCGTTCCCCTACCCCAACGCGCGCATGGCGATGGTCCAGATGGAGCCGGGCGCGCGCGCCGAGGCCAAGCGCGCGATCTCGATGCTCACGCCCGGCGGCGGCACGGCGATGAGCACGTGGCTGCGGCTCGCGGACCAGCTCTTCGCGACCGTCCCGCAGGCGACCCAGCGGCACGCGATCCTCCTCACGGACGGCAAGAACGAGTCGGAGCCGCGCGCGAACCTCTCCGCCGCGGTCCGCGACGTCACGGGCCACTTCCAGTGCGACGCGCGCGGCGTGGGCTCGCGGTGGCAGGTCGACGAGCTCCGCGAGATCTCGACGGCGCTGCTCGGCACCGTGGACCTCATCGCCGACCCGGCCGAGATCGCCGCCGACTTCGAGAAGCTCATGCGGGCGTCCATGGCGCGCGGCGTCGCGTCGGCCGACCTGCGCGTGTGGGCCCCGCAGGGGGCGCAGGTCCTGTTCGTGCGCCAGGTCGCACCCACGGTGGAGGACCTGACGAACCGTCGTGCGGAGGTCAACCCGCTCACGGGCGCCTACCCGACGGGCTCGTGGGGCGACGAGTCGCGCGACTACCACGTCGCGGTGCGCGTCGGGTCGAAGCCTGTCGGCTCCGAGCAGCTCGCCGCGCGCGTGCAGCTCGCGGTGAACGGCGAGGTCGTCTCGTCCGGGCTGGTCAAGGCCAAGTGGTCGGACGACGAGTCGCTCACCACGCGCATCAACCCCGAGGTCGCGCACTACACGGGCCAGACGGAGCTCGCGGCGGCCATCCAGGAGGGCCTGGCGGCCAAGGCCGCGGGCGACGAGGCGACGGCGACGGTCAAGCTCGGACGCGCCGTGCAGCTCGCGCAGCAGACCGGCAACGACGAGGCGACCTCGCGCCTGCGCAAGGTCGTCGACATCGACAACGAGGAGCAGGGCACCGTGCGGCTCAAGCGCAACACGTCGACCCTCGACGAGATGGCCCTCGACACGGCCTCGACGAAGACCACGCGGGTCCGCCGGTGAGCGCCGTCGTCTGCCCCAACGGGCACCCGTCCGAGTCGACCGACTACTGCGACGTGTGCGGCGAGCCCATCGGCGCCGCGTCGACGCCGGCCGCGGCCCCCGCGGGCGCGCCGTCGCCCGCCGCGTCGGCCGCCTCCCCCGCGGCCGAGCCCGCGCAGTGCCCGCACTGCGGGTTCGCGGCCCCTCCGGGTGCCCTGTTCTGCGAGAACTGCGGGTACGACTTCACGACGGGCGCGCTGCCCGACCCGGTCGAGCCGGCGTCCGCGCTCTCGCTCGACCCGCCGTCGGCCCCGACGCCCCCGCCGTCGTCGAGCGCCCCGGCCCCGTCTCCGGGCACGCCCGCGCCGGGCGACCCCGGGCCGTCGCCCGCGTCCGCGGCGACGCCGCCCCCGCTGCCGGGCCAGGCGCCCGCGGGCACGACCGGCGGTGAGGCGGGCGAGCCCGCGACGTCGGGCACCCACCTGCCGACGCCGCCCGTCCCCGGGCCGGACCAGTGGGTCGCCGAGATCTGGATCGACCCGGACTGGTACGCCGCGCAACAGCCCGAGGACCCGATGCCGTCCGCCGGGCTCCCGGGCCTCGTGGTCCTGCGCGAGCGCAGCGTGCTCGTGGGGCGTCCGTCGGTGTCGCGCGGCATCCACCCGCAGGTCGACTGCGGCGCGGACACCGGCGTCTCGCGGCGGCACTGCCAGCTCAGCACGGACGGCCAGCGGTGGTGGGTCGAGGACCTGCAGTCCGCGAACGGCACGTACGTGAGCCCGGCCGGGGAGCCGCTCCCGACGGACCCGGTCCCCGCCGGCCAGCGGCGCGAGCTGGCCGACGGGGACCGCATCTACCTCGGCGCCTGGACGCGGATCGTGGTCCGCAAGGCGCTCCCGGGCGAGGCCTGAGCGGTCAGCTCTCGGCCGCCCGGGACTCGGCCCCGGACGTGATCTGGGTCGGCGCACCGCCTCCGGCGTGGTGCGCGACGTCGATCCGACGGGGCCGTGCCTCCTCCGCGACGGGGATCGTCAGCGACAGCACGCCGTCCTCGTACGAGGCCGTGATCTCGTCGAGCGCGAGGCCCCGGCCGACCGTGAGCTGGCGCGCGTAGGTACCGGTCGGCCGCTCGCGCGCGAGCCACTGGACGTCGGGGTCGGTCCGCGGGCTGCGCTCGGCGCGGATCGTCAGCGTGCGGTCCTCGACCGAGACGTCGATCGTGCCGGGGTCGACGCCGGGCAGGTCCATCGTCAGGACGTAGTGGTCGCCCGTGCGGAACAGGTCGAGCGGCATGCCGGCGGCCGCGGACGCGGTCGAGCGCACCCCGGACACGAGCTGCCCGACCAGGCGGTCCATCGCGTCGAAGGTGGTCGAGAACGGGTCGATCATCGCAGCCACACCTCTCACCTCCTCGTCGGTCGGTCCCGGACCGTCCGGGACCGCATCGGTGCTCCCGCGAGGCAGGCACCTCGCGGGTGGCTACACCTCCACTATTAGCACTCTCACCCCGAGAGTGCCAAGCCCTTCGGGGCGCACCCGCGGCCCTCGTACGGGCCCGTTTGTGCGCGGTCGACGACACCGCCCCCACGCGCCCGGGTGGGCGTTGTGAGAACCCTCCAACCGGTTGTGGGAACCGTGCACGGCGCGCCGCCCGCGTCGTCCGCGCCACCGACGCCGCCGCGCGTCGTGGCTCGGGAGAGTGGACCTCGCCACCGTCCACCGCACCCCGCAGGAGCCCCGATGACCCCCTCCCCGACCACCGCACCCGCCCCGCCCACGGCCTCCGCGGCCGGCGCCGACGCACCCGGTCGTGCCCGCGGACGACTCGCGCTCGACGCGGGCGACGCCGCGCGCATCGCGACGTTCGCCGCGCTGATCGCCGCGCTCGGCATGCCCGGGTCGCTGCCGCTGCTCGGGAACGCCGTCCCGATCACGCTCCAGACGCTCGGCGTGATGCTCGCGGGCACGATCCTCGGCGCGTGGCGCGGCACGCTCGCCGTCGCGACGTTCCTCGCGCTCGCGGCGGCCGGGCTGCCGGTGCTCGCGGGCGGGCGCGGCGGGCTCGGCGCGTTCGTCGGGCCGTCCTCGGGATACCTCCTCGGGTTCCTCGCGGGCGCGGCCGTCGTGGGCTGGCTCGTCGACCGGCTCGCGCGCGTCGTGTTCGGCCGCGTCCTCGTCGCGGCCCTCGTGGGCGGCGTCGCCGTCGTCTACGCGATCGGCGTGCCCGTCCAGGCGCTCGTCACCGGCGTGCCGCTCGCGACCACCGCGCAGCTCTCCCTCGTGTTCGTCCCGGGTGACGTGCTCAAGGCGCTGGCCGCCGCGGCGATCACGGTCGGCGTCGTGCGCGCCTACCCGGCCACCCGCCCGGCCCGCCGCACCGCGGGCGGCGCCCGCGCGACGTCCTGACGCCTGCGAGAGTGTCCGCGTGCCCGTCGCCCCTCACGTCCTCGCCCACGCCGCCGACCCGGCCGCGCGCGACCGCGTCGCGCTGCGCACGCCCGAGCGGTCGCGCACGTACGCCGCGCTCGCCGCGGACGTGCGCGCGGGGGCGACGCACCTCGGCGCGACGGGCACGCGTCCCGGCGACCTCGTGGCCGTCTCGCTGCCCGACCCGCTCGACTGCCTGACCGCGGTGCTGTCGGTCGACCACCTCGGCGCGACGCCGCTGGTGTGCGACCCGTCGTGGCCGCGCGCGCACCGCGCCGAGGTCCTGCGGACGCTCGCGCCGCGCACCTTCGTCGAGGTGCCGCTCCCCCGCGGGACGGGCCCCGCCGCCGGTTTCCCCGCGCCGGGCCGCGCGCCCGAGCCGGGCGACCTCGCGTGGGCCGGCTTCTCGTCGGGCAGCACGGGCCGCCCGCGCGCCGTCGTGCGCACGCGCGCCTCGTGGGCGGGCTCGTTCGACGACGTCACGCGGCTCGTCGACCTCACGCCCGCCGACACGGTGCTCGTCCCCGGGCCGCTCGCGTCCTCGCTGTACTGCTTCGCCGCCGTGCACGCGCTGGCCGTCGGCGCGGGCGTGTACCTCACGCGCACCCCGGCCGCCACGACGACGGCGCTCGCGCGCTGCGACGTCGTGCACCTCGTGCCGCAGGTGCTCGACGACGTGCTCGCCGCGGTCGCCGCGGGTGCGCCCTCGCGGCTGCGCCACGCGGTCGTCGGCGGCGCGTCCCTGCCCGCCGGGGCCCGGGCCCGCGCCGCAGCGCTCGGCGTCGACGTCCTCGCGTACTACGGGGCGGTCGAGCTGTCGTTCGTCGCGTACGACCCGGACGGGTCCGGGCTGCGGCCGTTCCCCGGCGTCGAGCTCGACGTGCGGCCCCTGCCCGCCGCGAGCGTCGGCGAGGTCTGGGTGCGCTCCCCGTGGGTGTCGCGCGGCTACCTCGCGCGCGCGACCGGCCCCTTGCGGCGGGACGGCGCGTGGAGCACCGTGGGCGACCTCGCCGACCCCCTGCCGCCGGACGGCGGCGCGCTCGTGCTGCGCGGTCGCGGCGACGGCGCGATCCTCACGGGCGGGTCGACCGTGGTGCCCGAGGACGTCGAGGTCGTGCTGCGCGCGGTGCCCGGCGTGCGCGACGTCGTCGTGCTCGGCACGGCGCACCGCCGGCTCGGCGCCGTGGTGAGCGCCGTCGTCGAGTGCGACGACCGCCCGGGCCTGCGCGCGCACCTCGAGCGCGTCGCGCGCGGCGCGCTCGCCCCCGCGCAGCGTCCCCGCCGCTGGTACGGCACGCGCGCGCTGCCCCGCACGCCGTCGGGCAAGCCCGCGCGCGGCGCGGTGAGCGAGGCGCTCGGCGGCGCGGACCCCGCGTCGGCAGGGCTGGAGCCGCTGCGATGACCGGCGCACGGGGCGTGCCCACGGACGCGCCGGTCGTGGTCGCCGCGCGGCGCACGTGGGTCGGCACGGCCGGGCACGGGCACCGCGCGCTCACCGAGGTCGACCTCGCCGCCGGGGCGTTGCGCGCGACGCTCGACGACACGTGCTCGCTCGGCGTCGCGGACGACCCGGCGGACGTCGTGCTCGGGTGCTGCACGGGGCCGGGCGGCAACGTCGCGCGGGTCGCGGCGCTCGCCGCGGGCGCGGGCGTCGCGGTCCCCGGTCTGACGGTCGACCGGCAGTGCGCGTCCGGGCTCGCCGCGGTCCTCGTCGCGGCCCAGCAGGTCCGCGCGGGCGAGGCGCGCCTCGTGCTCGCGGGCGGCACGGAGAGCGCGTCGCGCGCGCCCGCGCGCGCCCACCGCACGCCCGGGGGAGACGTCCCCTTCGAGCGCGCGGCGTTCGCCCCCGTGCCGTGGGCCGATCCCGCGATGGGCGCCGCCGCCGACGAGCTCGCGCGCCGCCGCGGCGTGACGCGGGCGCGCCAGGAGGCGTACGCGCTGCGCAGCCACGCGCGCGCCCTC
>NZ_JAAFAN010000073.1:0-18987 GCF_010287905.1 Cellulosimicrobium composti | reverse complement strand
TGCTTGGAGTGGTGCAGCTCCATGATCCGCCCGGAGATGTGCGGCTCGAGCGCACCGTAGTCGTAGGACAGCTCGGGGAGAGTGTAGACAGGCATGGTTCCTCAGGTTCCTTCCGTCGGTATGCGGCCACGCTAGGACCTCGACCACGGTTGAGGTCAAGGTGGGCGCGCTGTGATCTTGCAGGTCGGACCCGCCCCACGCCTCCCGGGACGCCCGGCGCGCGCCCTGACGCGACCCGCGTCGTCGAGATGGACGCGCCGCTCGACCGCTGACCGCCGGACCGCGAGCCCCGACCGGGCGGGCCGGTCCGCTGGGCCGCGCGGGCGCCGTCGGGCAGGATGGACGGGTGCCCGACGACGCCCGCCCCGGCCTGCGCGTGACGCCCGCCCTGGTGGTCCCCGAGGCGGAGCTGTCGTGGCGGTTCTCGCGCTCCTCGGGGCCAGGAGGGCAGGGCGTCAACACGACCGACTCGCGCGTCGAGCTGTCGTGGGACGTCGCGCGCTCCGCGGTGCTCACCGACGCGCAGCGGGCGCGCGCGCTGGAGCGCCTGGGCCGCCGCGTCGTAGGTGGCGTCGTCACCGTCGCGGCGTCCGAGCACCGCGAGCAGCGGCGCAACCGCGAGGCCGCGCGCGTGCGCCTCGCGGCCCTGCTCGCGGACGCGCTCGCGCCGCCCGGGCCGCGCCGCGGGGCGACCCGGCCCACGCGGGGCTCGGTGGAACGGCGGATCGCCGCCAAGAAGCGGCGGACGGACGTCAAGCGCCTGCGCCGCCCGCCCCAGGACTGACGCGCCGTCGAGCACGGGTTTGCTGTCGTTCTCGCGCCGTTGACAGCAGCAACCCCGTGCTCGGCAGGTCAGAGCCGCCGCGCGAGCTCCGGGTAGTCGACGACGATCCCGTCGGCGTCGACCGTGAGGTCGGCCGTGACGTCGCGCGTCGCGCTCGTGTACGTGACGACGCCCCGCCCGGTCGCCGGGTCGAGCGGCGAGCGCGCCGCGTACCGCTGGTCGCTGCGCAGGACGCGCAGCGACGGCAGCTCCACCCACGCCATGACGAGCTCCGTCTCACGCGCCGCCGGGGCGTCGCCGAGCAGCCCGAGCCGCAGGATCGGCATCGTGTTGGTCACGGGGCACAGCGCGACGTCGCAGTCGAGCGCGCCGTCGAGCGCGGCGGGGTCGTCGATCCCCGGCGGGGCGAGGTCCGACGGCGCGGTCCCCGACTCGCGCACGTCGGCGCTCCACGCGCCGTCGGGCGTGCGGACGAGGTCGAGGTGGCGCGACCAGCCGACCCCGTGCACCGACACGTCGAGGTGCTCGGTGACCCACCCGGGACCCGTCCGGAGCGCCCACGAGGTCGCGTACGTCGTCGCGCGCGACGTGCCCAGCGCGGCGAGCCGGTCGCCCCGCACGACGACGGTCGCGGCCTCGAGCCGGTCCGGGTCGTCGTCCCACCCGGTCCACGCGACGTGCCTCGTCGAAGCGCCCACGGCGGCCAGTCTGGGACGAAAATCCGGTGCCCGCGCGCCGAGGGCGTGGAAGGGTCGCGCGCATGACGTCACGGATCTCCCACACCACGTTCGACGCGCGCGACGCGTACGCCCAGTCGGTCTTCTGGGCCCAGGTCCTCGGGTACACCGACGTGCCCGGCGACCCCAACCTGCCCGGCCACGAGGAGTGCATGATCGTTCCCCCCGCGGACGCGACGACGCCCGTCGAGAGCCGCGGCCACGTCCTGTTCGTCGAGGTGCCCGACGACAAGCAGCTCAAGAACCGCGTGCACCTCGACCTGCGGCCGACGGACCGCACGCGCGAGGAGGAGGTGGAGCGGCTGCTCGCGCTGGGCGCGACGCAGGTCGCGGACCGCCGCACGCCGGACGGGTTCGGCTGGGTCGTGCTCGCCGACCCGGAGGGCAACGAGTTCTGCGTGCTGCGCAGCGACGCGGAGGTCGCGGCCGCGGGGCGCTGAGCGCTCAGCGGTCGGTGATGCGGATCCAGCCCCGCTGCGCCGCCCGGGCCCCGGCCTCGAACCGGCTCGTCGCGCCGAGCCGCCCCATGAGGCCCGCGGCGTGCCGCCGCACGGTGCGGGGGGAGACGCCGAGGCGCGCGGCGACGGCCGAGTCCGTCTTGCCCTCGGCGAGGAGCCGCAGGAGCGTGTCCTCGGTCGGGGCGAGCGCGTCGTCCGCGGGCCGCGCGCGGTCCCACTCCGACTCGGCGAGGGCGCGCAGCGCGAGGACCGCGTCGCGGTCGGTCACGGCCCGTGCGCGCGGCGTCCGGGCGACGAGCACGACCGTGTCGTCGAGCGCGACGAGCGACAGGGGGAGCGCGGGCGTGACGCGCAGGGCCGCGTCGGCGCGGTCCGGGGCGACGCCGTCGTGCCGTCCGGGCTCGGCGTCGGTCACGTCGCGGGGCGCGCCGCCCGGTGCGTCGTGACCGGCCGTCGTCGTGACGACGCGCACGCACGCGTCCGGGCGGGCGCGGTCCCGCACGCGCACCCACAGCGGGTCGCCGGCGCCGTGGCGGCCGTCGTCGAGCACGAGGACGTCGCGCGCGCGGCGCAGCGCGACGGCCCGCGCGGAGCGCCTGGCGCCGAGGACCGGGTCTCGTTCCGACGACGTCACGCGGCGTGACTGTAGCCGAGCCGCCGCGACCGGTCCCCGACGTCCCGGCGGCCGGACCGATGTGACGAAACCGGTGGTCAGCGGCCATTTGTCCGCTTCCGGACACTTCCTATTTGTTTACACCGCGATCGTTCGCTGCCAGGCTTCCCCCGGACCGCCGGGTCATGCTCCGCGCTGCCCCGGCGTCCTCGCGCCGGGAGGGTCCCGGCGCCGGACGACGGACGGGGGCGACATGGGCGCGCGGCCAGACGACCTGACCCTCCTGGACCTCGTCCGGGAGCACGCGCGGGACCGCGCGGACCACGCGGCCGTCGTCGTCGTGCCGGAGGCGGGCGAGCGGCGCACGCTCACCTACGCCGAGCTCGACGCGCGCGCTGCGGCGCTCGCGGCCGACCTCGTCGCCCGGCACGAGCCGGGCGACCGGGCGCTCGTGCTGTACTCCGCGACCGAGTCGTTCGTCGTCGCGCTCGTCGGGTGCTTCGCCGCGGGCCTCGTCCCCGTCCCGTCGCCCCTGCCGGGCGGGCAGGCCTACCAGCGCGAGCGCGTGCGCGGCATGCTCGCCGACTGCGACGCCGCCGCGGTGCTCGTGGACCCGACGGCCGCGGCCGAGACGCAGGAGTGGGCCCGCCCGCTGCGGCGCGCCGACGGGCGTCCCGTCGCCGTGACGGTGCTCGACGCCGCGACCGCCACCGCCACCTCCACCACCGACGCCGTCGCGGCGCCGACCCGGCACGACCACCGCCCCGCCCCGCAGGACGCCGCGTTCCTGCAGTACACGTCGGGCTCGACGAGCCGGCCCAAGGGCGTCGTCGTCACGCACGCGAACGTGCTGCACCACCACGACGCGTTCACGACGGCGCTCGGCCTCACGCCCGACGACGTGTTCTGCAGCTGGCTGCCCGGCTACCACGACTTCGGCCTCGTCGGGATGCTGCTGGTGCCGCTCGGCCTCGGCGCGACGGCCGTCATGGTGTCCTCGACGTCGTTCCTCAAGCGCCCCGTCCGCTGGCTGTCGGCGATGACGCAGACGCGCGCCACCGTGACCGCGTCGCCGAACTTCGGCTACGACCAGTGCACGCGGCGCGTGCGCGACGACCAGCTCGCCGACCTCGACCTGTCCCGCCTGCGGTGGGCGCTCAACGGCGCCGAGCCGGTCGACGCCGCGGTCCTCGAGGCGTTCACGCGCCGCTTCGAGCCCGTGGGCTTCCGCGGGTCGGCCCACGGACCCGGGTACGGGCTCGCGGAGGCGACCCTGACGGCGACGTACCCGGACCGGAGCCGCCCGCTCGTCGTCACGGTGGACGACGCCGCGCTCCGCGACGGCCGCCTCGTCGTGCTCGACGAGGAGTCGGGCCTGTCCGCCGTCCCGGGCGAGCAGGTCGTCCCGGTCGCCCCGGACGCCGGACCGCAGGACGCGGCCGCGGACGCCGGGGCCGCGCTCGGCACCGCGCGCGCCGGGACGCGGCTCGTGTGCTGCGGCGTGCCGCACGGCGTCGAGCTGCGTCTCGTGGACGAGCGCGGCGAGACGGTCCCGGACGGGGCGGTCGGCGAGGTCTGGCTGCGCGGCGGCGCCGTCGCGTCCGGGTACTGGGGCGCCTCGGGCGCCGAGGCGACGGCCGAGACGTTCGGCGCGACGGCGGCGGACGGGACCGGCCCGTGGCTGCGGACGGGCGACCTGGGCGCGCTCCACGACGGCCAGCTCGTCGTCACCGGGCGCATCAAGGAGCTCCTGCTCGTCGCCGGGCGCAACCTCTACCCGTACGACCTCGAGCGCGAGCTGCGCGCCCTGCACGCGGGCGCCGAGGGGCGGCCGGGCGCCGTCTTCGAGGCGGAGGGCCTGCCGGGCGCGCTGTGCGCGGTGCAGGAGTTCCGCCCGACGCCCGGCGCGCGCGAGAGCGGCGGCGACGAGCTGGACGACGCGGTGCGCCGCATGGCGTCCCACCTCGCGTCCGTCTCGGGTGCCGCGGTCCACGACGTCGTGCTCGTGCGCCCGGGCCAGGTGCCGCGGACCACGAGCGGCAAGATCCAGCGCGGCCGCGCGCGCGACCTGCTCGGTCGCGGCGACCTCGCCGAGCTCCACTCGCTGCGCGCGTCCCGCGGGCGCGCGCGCACCGACCACGCAGGGACCCGACCATGACCTCACCCCGACCCGACTCGTTCGACGACCTCGTGCTGCGGCACGTCGCCGCCGCCCTGGGGGTGGAGCCGGGCGCCGTCGACCCGGCGGCGGACCTCACGGGCCTCGGCCTCGGGTCCGTCCAGGTGCTCGCGCTCCTGGGCGACCTGGAGGACGCGCTGGGCGTGGACCTGGACCCGGAGACCGTCGCGGACAACCCGACGCCCCGGGCGCTCGCGGAGCACCTGCGCAGCGTCGTCGACGTCCCCGGGACGGCGGCATGACGACGCTCGTCGACGTCGGCGCGCACGTCCCCGCGACGCGCGTGCCCATCCGCGACCTGGCGGACGAGCTGGGCCTCGACCACCTGGAGCTCGGCGTGTTCGAGCGGTTCTTCGGGCTGCGCGAGGTGTGCACCGCGCCGGGCGAGGACCTCGCCGACCTGCTCGTCGCCGCCGCGCGCGCGGTGCCCGGCCTCGCGGGCAACGAGCACCGCGTGCGCTACGTGCTCGGCGCGCGGACCATCGCGACGGTCGCCCCGGTCGGGGTCAACCCGCTGCACGACGCCGCGACCCGCCTCGGTCTGGACCACGCGGTCGTGTGGACCCTCACCCAGCACGCGTGCGCGTCCGCGCTGCTCGCGGTCGACGTCGCGGGCCGCCTCCTCGCGTCCGACGGCGATCCTGACGCGCTCGCGCTCGTCCTCACGGGCGAGAAGGCGTTCAGCCCCGGCTCCCGCCTCATCGAGGGCACGACGATCATGGGCGAGGGCACGGCGGCCGTGCTCGTCGGGGCGGACGGCTCGGCCCGGCGGGCCGGGAGCCCCGTGCTCTCCTACGCGACGCGCACGCTCGGCGAGTACCACCAGGTCCCGCTCCCCGAGGAGCTCGCGGGGCCGTTCGGCGTCGCGTACACCGAGGTGCTCGCGGAGGTCGTGCTCGAGGCGGTCGAGCGCGCGGGCCTCGTGCTCGACGACCTCGCGCTCGTGCTGCCGCACAACGTCAACCGCGTGTCGTGGCGCCGCCTGTGCTCGCGCCTCGGGCTCCCGATCGCGCGCGTGCGGCTCGACGACGTGCCGGTGACCGGGCACTGCTTCGGCGCCGACTCGTTCATCGGCTACGCCGCCGCGCGTGCCGAGGGTCGCCTGCGCCCGGGCGACCCGTTCCTCATGGTGGCGGTCGGCCTCGGGGCGACGTTCTCCGCCATGGTCCTGCGCTACGCGCCCCACGAGACGGAGGAGCCCGCATGACGGTCGAGCAGGTGGCGGAGGCCGCCGCCCCGGAGGCCACGGCGCGGGCGGGCCGCGAGCCGTTCCGTACCCGGACCAAGCGCGCGCTCGCGGGCGCGCCCGACGCGCCGCTCGTGCTGCTCGGCAACTTCGAGGTCGAGGACGCGTGGGCCGTCGGGGAGGTGGGCCTGCCGTCGGTCGGCGGCGCGTCGGCGGCGGCAGCCCTCGTCAACCGCATGGACGAGCTCGCACTCCTGCTCGCCGGGCCGGGCGACCACGTGGTGCTCAAGGGCGAGCCGGACCCGGACCACCTCGCGCACCTCGACGCGCTCGGCGTCGGGCTGCCGACGGTGCACGTCGCGGAGTCGAGCGACCCGCTGCGCACCGTCACGCTCGACGCGCTCGACTCGCCCGCGCTGCTGGCGAGCCTGCGGGGGCTCGCGGCGGACGGGGTGCGCCTGCTCGCGCACGGGACGTCGTCGGCCGAGGAGGACCTCGCCGTCGCGACGGGGCTGCGGTCCGTGCTCCCCGGCGCCGCGACGACCAAGGCGGTCAACAGCAAGGTGTACAGCCGCGGGCTGTGCGACGAGCTGGGGATCGAGCAGGCGCGCGGCTGGGCGTGCCGGACGGTCGAGGACTTCGAGCGCGCATGCGCCGAGGCGGCGCGGCTCGTCGCGGACGGCGCGACGGTCGGGGTCAAGGACGCGTACGGCGTCTCGGGCAAGGGGATCCTCGTCGTCGACGACCCGCGCCGGCTCGACCAGCTCGTGCGCATGGTCACGCGCCGCGCGGCACGCTCGGGCGACGACCGCCTCGCCGTCGTCGTCGAGGTGTGGGCGGACAAGGCGACCGACCTCAACTACCACTTCACCGTCGCGCCCGACGGCGCGGTGACGTTCGACTTCGTCAAGGAGGCGATCACCGAGGGCGGCGTCCACAAGGGGCACCGCATCCCGTCGCGCCTGCCGGCGGAGCAGGTCGACGAGCTCGCCGGGCTCGCCGAGCGCCTCGGCGCACGCCTCGCCGCGGACGGCTTCCACGGCCTCGTCGGGGTCGACGCGCTCGTGCGCACGGACGGCGGCCTCCTGCCCGTCCTGGAGATCAACGCGCGCAGCAACATGTCCACGTACACCGTCCCGCTCCAGGAGCGGTTCCTGCCGCCGGGGTGGGTCGCGCTCGCGCGGCAGTACCCCCTCGTCCTCGACGCGCGGCTGCCGTTCGCCGCGCTGCACGACCGCCTGGGCGACCTGCTGCCCGGCGCGCCGGGCGAGGCGGGCCTCGTCGTGCAGGCGACCGGGACCGTCAACGCGGGCGCGGCGTCCCGCGCCGCCGGCGGCACGTTCGCCGGGCGGCTCCACGGGCTGCTCGTCGCGCCCGACGACGACGCGCTCGCCCGCCTCGACGCCGCCGTCACGGAGCGCCTGGCCCCGATCCCCGCCGGCGCGACCGGCCGACCCACCGGAGGAGACCCCCGATGACCGCGACCCGGAGCCGCCCCGGCCCGACCGGGACCGCCGACCTCGCCGCGGTCGCGGAGGAGTTCGGCACGCCCGTGTACGTGTACGACGGCGACGTGCTCGCCGCGAACTACCGCGCGCTGCGCGAGCGGCTGCACCCCGCGCTCGGCATCTTCTACTCGCTCAAGGCGAACCCCAACGTCAGCGTGTGCGGGCTCCTGCACGCGCTCGGCGCGAACGCCGAGGTCTCGTCGCTCACGGAGCTGCGCACGGCGCTCGCGGCGGGCGTCGCGCCGCAGGACGTCCTGTTCCTCGGGCCGGGCAAGAGCCGCGACGAGCTCGTCGCGTGCCTCAACTCGGGCGTGCGCGCGATCATCGTCGAGTCGCTGCCGGAGCTGGCGCTGGTGGACGAGCTTGCGCGCGCGACGGGGCGCCCCGCGCGCGTCGTGCTGCGCGTCAACCCGTCGTTCTCCGTCAAGGGGTCGGGGCTGACGATGGGCGGCAAGCCGCGGCAGTTCGGGATCGACGAGCAGCAGCTGCTCGACGCGCCCGACCTGTGCGCGGGGCTGAGCGCCGCGCGCGTCGTCGGCGTCCAGGTGTACATGGGCACGCGCATCCTCGACGAGGGCACGATCGTCGAGAACACGGCGCGCATCTTCGAGCTCGCCGAGCGCCTCGCGGCGCGGCTGGGCTTCCCGCTCGAGCTCGTCGACGTGGGCGGCGGGCTGGGCGTCGCCTACTTCGAGCGCGAGCGGGACCTCGACGTCGACGTCCTCACCGCGGCGCTCAACCCCGTGGTCGAGGCGTTCGTCGAGCGCCACCCGGGCACGGACCTCGTCATGGAGCTCGGCCGCTACCTCGTGGCGCTGTGCGGCACGTACGTCGCGCGCGTGCGCTACGTGAAGGAGTCGATGGGCGAGCGGTTCGCCGTCGCCGACGGCGGGACCAACCACCACATGGCGGCCGTCGGCATCGGGTCGTTCGTCAAGCGCAACTTCCCCATGCGCCGCGTCGGCCCCGCGACCGCGGCCGAGGACGTGCCGTGGAACGTCACGGGACCGCTGTGCACGCCGAACGACACGATCGGCAAGGCGGTGCCGCTGCCCGCGGACCTCGCGCCCGGCGACCTCGTCGCGGTCGACCGCTCGGGCGCGTACGGCGCGACGGCGTCGCCCGTGCACTTCCTCAGCCACGGGTACCCGGCCGAGGTGCTGACCCTGGGCGACGAGGCGTTCCTCGTGCGGCACGCGGACACGCCCGACGACCTGCTGTCCCGGCAGGTCTTCCACGACCTCGGAGCGCGCGTCGAGCCGGTCGCGGCCGTCGTCCCCTGACCTTGCCCGCCGCCCGCGCCGCGGGCGCCCGACCCACCACCGGAGGAACCATCGTGAGCACGTCCACGAACACCGAGTCCCAGGAGGCCCTCGGCCGCGACCGCGTCGTCGGCGCCGTCGTCGAGGCGCTGTCGAGCGTCCTCGGGCGCCCGCTCCCGGACGTCACCGACGCGACGCGCCTGTTCGACGACCTCGACCTCGACTCGACGAGCGTCCTCGGCCTGCTCATGGCGCTCGAGGACTCGCTCGACATGGAGGTGGACCCGGAGTCGCTCGAGCAGCACCACCTCGAGAGCGTGGGCTCGCTGACGGACTTCGTCGTCGAGCACTCGACGCGGAACTGACGTGACGCTCGGGGGTGGGCCGCGGGCCGGCGCACGGCCGGACGACGCGGTGCTGAGGGTGCGGGCCGTCGTCGACGTGCCCGTGGACGACCTCGTGCCCGTCGGGGAGGGCACACGGCGCTCGGTCGCGGAGGACCTGCGGTACGTGTACGGCGAGGGCCAGCCGACCGACTGGCTCGACGCGGGTCCCGGGCGCGACTACCCGACGATGATCCGCGCCGCGCGTGCGGCGCTGGCGGAGCGCGGCCTGCTCGACGACGTCCGGCTCGTCGTGCTCGTCGTGACGACGCCGGACCTGCAGCACGAGCGCCTGCTCGGCGGGTTCGTCGCGGACCTGTTCGACGGCCGGCCGTACACGTTCTGCGTGACCGAGCAGGGTCTCGCGGGGCCGTTCACGGCGTTGCGGCTCGCGCACGAGGAGCTGCGGCACGGCGGCCCGACCGGCACGGGCCTGGGGGGCAGCGCGCTCGTGCTCGTCCTCGAGCAGTGCACGCTCCCGCCCGCGCCCGTGCGCGTGCCCGCGCGTGACCGCGTGGTCGCGCTCGTCGTCGGGCACGACGGGCCGGGCCGGCCCGTGGAGGCGCTGACGGTCGCGCGCGCCCCGCGCGGCGCGCGTCCCGCCGCCCCCGCCGCGGACGCGGCGCCCGGCGCCGCCCCCGACGCGCGGCGCGTGGTCCTCGGCGTCGACGTCGACGCGTCCGCCGTGACCGTCCTCGACAGGGACGTCGTGCTGCGCGCCGACGCGGGCGCGGCGGCGACGGGCGTGTGGGAGGTGCTCGCCGCGCACGACGACGCGGCGCCCGGTGCGTCGGTCGTCCTCCACGAGCGGTGCGTCGAGCTCGGGTACCGCTGCTCGCTCGCGCTGGGCCCGCGCACCGTCCGGGAGGCGTCGCCCGGCGCCGCGGACCGGGCACGAGAGGCGGTGCTCGCGTGAGCACGGACGTCCTGGCCGCCCGGACGGACCCGCGGACGTCGCGCGGTCCTGTCGACCCGGACGCGGTGGCGAGCCCCGCCGAGCTGCGGGACGTGGCGCGCGAGCACGGCGTCGTCGCGGCGCTCACGGCGCTCGCCGCCCTGCACCCGGTCGCGGCGCTGCCCGGGGAGTGCGTCCTGCTGCCCGACGACGTCCCGCCCCCCGCCGGGGCGGCGCGCGTTGGCGTGGTGGCGTCGGACGACGGCGCGCTCGTCGTGTGGCGCGCGGCGCGACCCGGCGCGGCTGCGGCCGACGGCGCGTCGACGGTGGTCGTCGAGCCACCCGCGGCCGACGACGCGGTGCGCGTCGCGGACGCCGCGTGGCGCGTCGGCGTCGCGTGGGTCCGGGCGGGCCTGTGCGAGCGGCTGACCGAGCAGGCCGTCGAGCGGCTGCGGGGCCGGAGCGTCGGCGGCACGACGACCGTGAACCTCGCCCCGGTCCGTCTCGTCCTCGCGGACGCCGCGCTCGCGCACCTCGAGGCGCAGTCGCTCCTCGGGCGCCCCGCCGCGGGACGGGCCGCGCCCGTCCCGGCGGCGACGCTCGCGCGCGTCACCGCGGTGCTCGACCGGTCCTCGCGCGCCGTCCACAACCTGTTCGGCGCGTCGGGGTACGTGGACGGCGAGGCCGCGCGCCTCGCGCGCACGATCGACCTGCTCGGTCACGCGAGCGGCACGCTGCCGACCGGCCCCGCCGGCGGCCGGGAGGAGCAGCACGCATGAGCACGGTCGACCTCGACGCCCTGCGCGACCACCTGCGCCCCGTCGGCGCGGCGCTGCGCGCGCACGCGCTCGCGATCGACGCCGACCCCGGGGCCCTGCACACGCTCCTCGACTCGGGCGTCCTGCCGTACCGCGAGCTCGGCGGGTTCCCGCCCGGCTACCTCGACGACCCGCTGCGGGTGCGGGGCGTGCCCGTGCACGTGCGCACGTGCGTCGAGCGCGTCGTCGTGGCCGAGACGCTCGCGTGGGGGGACGCGTCCGTCGTCGTGGGCGCGCCGGGACCGTCCATGTCCGGCGTCGTCGTGGACGACCTCGCGGACGACGAGCAGCGCGACCGGTTCTACGAGCGCGTCGCGCAGCCGCGCACGTGGACGTTCTTCGGCCTCACCGAGCCCGACCGCGGCTCGGACGCCGCGGCGCTCGAGACGGCGGTCGCCGACGGCGGGCCGGACCCGGCGGACGGCGGCGCGGTCGGCCCGGTCCTGCGCGGCCACAAGAAGTACGTGGGGAACGTCGCGCGCGCGAGCCTCGGCGTCGTGTTCGCGCGGCACCGGCCCGGGCCGCTCGGCGTCGGCGTGCACCTCGTGGACACCGACCGGCCGGGCTTCGACGCCGCCCCGCTCTCCACGACGGGCATGCGCGCCGTCCAGCTCGGCGAGGTGCGGCTGCGCAACGTGCCCCTGCTCCCGCACGACACGCTCGGGCGGCACCTGTCGCCGTCGCGCCGGGGGCTGCTCGGCGCGGTCCGCACGTTCAACCGCCTGCGCCCGGTCGTCGCGTCGCTCGCGGTGGGCGTGACCCGGGCGGCGCTCGACTACGTGCGCGCCGAGCGTTCGTCGTTCACCGCGGACGAGCGCTGGCGCCTCGCGACGTTCGAGGACCGCCTGCACGCCGCGCGCGCCCTCGTGCTCCAGGCGGCGCGCGCGGCGGACGCCGACCCGGCGGACGGGACCCTGCCCGCGGCGGCCAAGGCCACGGCCCTCGACCTCGCGGAGGAGGTCACGCACGCCGTGCCCCCGCTGCTCGGCCCCGGCGCGCGGTGGGAGCACCCGTACCTCGACAAGCTCGTCCGCGACGTGCCCGGCCTCGAGATGATGGAGGGCACGCGGACCGTGCAGCGCCTCACGCTCGCTCAGGGCTGGCTGCAGGGCAGGGCACGGCATGCCGAGCTCGTCTGACGACGCGGCCCCCGCGCCGGTCGAGCCGACCGTCGGCGCGCTGCGCCGCAGGGTCGTGCGCCTCGCCGGGCCGATCTGCGCCGCGCTCGTCATCGGCGCCACGGCCCAGCTCGTCGTCGCGGCGCTGCTCGGTCACATGGGCGACGACGCGCTGTACGTGCGCGCGCTCTTCATCCCCGTGACGTTCCTCGTGCTCGCCGTCCAGGAGGGCCTCGACGTCTCGACGCAGGTGGGCTTCGCGCGTCTGCACGGGTCGCGCGGCGACGACGCGGAGCGCGACGACGCACGGGGCGGCCTTCCCGCGTCCGCGACGGCGGCGCTGCTGGGCCGGTTCGCCGCCGCGGGCGCCCTCGTGCTCGGGACGGTCGCGCTGCTCGTCGTCGCGGTCGCCCCGGCGCTCGCCGCGATGCTGGCGGTGCCGGAGCCGCTCGTCGCGCAGTTCGTGACGTTCGCGCGCTGGACCGTGCTCGCGAGCGTCCTGTCGGTCCCGACGGCGGTCGCCGCGGCCGCGCTGCGCGGGTGGGGTCGCACGGGCGCGTCGGCGACGGTCGCCCTGCTCGTCGCGGGGCTCCAGGTGCTCGGCGTGTGGCTCGTCGGCCTCGTGGGCGGGGTCGGCGTGCTCGCGGTGCCGCTCGCGATCGCGGGCTCGACGCTCGTCGGCGCGGTCGTCGCGTGGGCCCTGCTCGTGCGTGCGCGCCTCCTCCCGCCGCCCGGGCGCGTGCCCGGCCTGCGACGCGTGCTGGCGCTGCGCCACCACCCCGCGCCGCGGCGCCTCGCCGCAGGATGGCGCCGGGTGCTCCGCGCGCTGCCCGCACGGTCGCTCACGACGCCCGCGCCCCCGCCGTCCGCCGCGTCGGCGACCGCTCCGGCGCCGCCGGTCGCGGCGGTGACCGACGCACCGGCCCGTGAGGCCGGGCAGGTGCCTGCCCCCGACGCCCCCGTGCGCGGGGTGTCGGACGACCCGCCGCACGACCCCGTACCCGGGCTCGTCGACGTGCGCGGGCTGCTCCTCGGCGTCGGGCTCCCCGTCGGCCTGTCCTACCTCCTGCTCACCGTGACCAACCTCGTCATGGTGTGGCTGCTCGGGCCGTCGGGCACCGCCGTCGTCGCGGGCTTCGGCGGCGCGGCGACGGTACAGACGCTCGTCGTCGTGCCCGCGATCGGCCTCGCCGCCGCGGTGAGCATCGTCATGAACCAGCAGTGGGGCGCGGGCGACCTCGGGCTCCTGCCGCGCACGCTGCGCGCGGGGACGGTCGTCGTCGCGGGCGTGTACGTCGTCGTCGGGGTGCTCGTGCTCGTCACGGCGCCGTTCGTCGCGGGCCGGCTCGCGGCGGACCCGGACGTCGCGGCGCAGGCCGCGCTCTACCTGCGCGTGGTCGGCCCGTCGTACGCGGGCGTCGGCCTCGTGCTCTACCTCCTCACGCTCCTCGAGCAGCTCGGGTACGGGCGCGTCGCCGTGACGCTCAACGTGCTCTACCACGCGGTCTCGCTCGGCGTCGGCGGGGTGCTCGCCCGCACCGGTGGGGGACCCGTCGCGCTGTACACGACGATCGCGGTGACGAACGTCGTCGGGCTCGCCGTCATGCTGCCGCTCGCCGTGCGCCTGGTCCGGCGGCGGGCGGCGGGCGCGCGCGTCACGGCGGGCGACCCGGTCGCGGAGGTCGCGCCGTGACCGCCCCCGGCGCGCCGGTCACGGCCCACGACGGCCCGGAGGCGACCGCGCGGCCCGGCGTGGCGCGCGGCGGCGCGACCGGCGCGGACGCGCGCGAGCCGGTGCTGAGCGTCGTCGTCATGCACCACCCCGCGCGCGGTGACGTCTCGGCCCTCGTCCGGGCGTGCGCGCCGCTCGACGTGCGCGTCGTCGAGGACCCCGACCCGGACGGCCCGCCCAGCCCGCTGCGCACCGCGAAGCGCGCGTGGGCCGCCGTCGCACCGGGTGCCACGCACCACCTCGTGCTGCAGGACGACGTCACGCCCGTCCCCGGGTTCGCCGACCTCGTGCGCCGCGCGGTCCGGGCCCGCCCCCGGCACGCCGTCGCGCTCTACTCGAACTGGAACAGCCCCCGCAACGCGTACCTCGTGCGCGCCGCCGCCGCGGCCGGGCAGGCGTGGGCGCCGCTCGGGCACGACGAATGGGTGCCGACGCTCGGCCTCGTGCTCCCCGCGGACGGTGCGCTCCGCCTCGCCGCGCACCTCGCGGCCGTCCCGGACGACGAGCGCGACGACGACGAGGCCGTCGTGACGTTCTGCGCGCGCGCGGGCTACCCCGTCGTCGCGACGCTCCCGCACCTCCTGGAGCACGGCGACGGGCCGAGCCTCGCGGGCAACGACGCGCACGGCGCACGGCACGCCACGGTCCCCGCGGGAGACGCCGTCGACCCCGACGCGTGGGACCGGCCCGCGCTCGACCGCGCGCCCGCCCGGACCCCCGCCACCGCGCGCCCCGTCGCGGTGACGCTGGACCGGTCGCGCTGCACCCTGCGCGTGCTGCGGCCCCACGCCGGCGAGCCCCTGGAGCACCCGTTCGGCTGGGGCTGGGACGCGTGGGCGTGGTGGCTCGGCGCGGACCCGGCCGTCGTCGGGCGCGACGTCGCGGCCCTCGTCGCGGCGGCGTCGCCCGATCTCGCGGCCGTCCCGCGCGACGCGCTCACCGAGCTCGGCGCGGCGTGCTGGCTCCTGGGGTTCGACGTCGCGCGCACGGCCTGGCCCGAGCCCGCCGGACCCGCGGCGCTCGCCCACCGCGCGGCCGCGGTCCGGACGTGGGTGCTGTCCGGCCTCCTGCCCGTCGACCGCCCCGACGGCCCGCTCGACGAGCTCGTCGCGTTCGGGCTCGACGCGCTCGCCGGGGGCGAGACGCGCCGGGACCCGGCCGCTCGCCCGGTCCCTGGTCGCCCGGTCCCGGGTCCTCCGGCGGTGGAGGGCGGGCGCGCGGCGGGCCCGCACACGGCAATGCACGTGAAGGAGCGGGGGGTCGGTCACGTCGGCCCGGGAGGTGACACCGCGCTCGCGGCGGCGCGACTCCTCGCCGAACGTGACGCCGAGGCGGTGTGCCGGGCGGCGGGGCCGGCGGTGCCGCTGCGCGTCGTCGCGCACGACTGCCCCGCGTGCGGCGCACGGGCTGCGGGCGCCGCGCCGCGGCTCACCGCGCAGGCCGACCTCGACGCGGACGGCGACGTCGCGACGGTCGAGGTCCTCGCGTGCGAGGTCGTCGAGCCGCGCGGGCTGCTCGGCGTGGAGCCCGGCGGCCGGTACCTCTCGCGCGGGATGTGGGCGTCGCGCGACGCGGCGGACCGCGGCGCGGACCCCGCGCGCGGCACCGGCCCCGCCGCGGACCTCGTCGTCGCGCTCGCGCACGGTGACGGGACGTGCAGCGACCCGCGCGTGCTGCCCGTCGTCGTCCGCGCGGCGGGTGACCGGCTCGGGGTGCCGAGCCCCGCGGCGCTGGGCCTCCAGCACGCGACGGGTCCCGTGCAGCGGTACGCCGACGAGCACGCCGCGGCGCGGCTCGCGCGCGCGGCGGAGCTGCTGTGAGCGGGCCGGTGGACCGTCCGGGCCGCGCGTGGACGTGGCGCGGCGACGCGCTGCTGCTCGACCTCGACGGGACGCTCGTCGACTCGGCCGCGGCGATCGAGCGGCACACCCACGCCTGGGCGGCGCGGCACGGTCTCGACGGCGCGACCGTCGTCGCGGCGTCGCACGGGCGGCGCGACGTCGAGGTCGTCCGTCTCGTGGCCCCCGGTGCCGACGTCGCGCGCGAGGTCGCGTGGTTGCACCGTCTCTCGTGCGACGACACCGAGGACGTCGTCGCCGTGCCGGGCGCCGCCGCACTCCTCGACGCGCTCGCCCCGCGGGTGTGGGCGGTCGTGACCTCGGCGGCGCGGGAGGTCGCGCTCGCGCGTCTCGCCGCGGCGGGTCTGCCGGTCCCGCGGCGGCTCGTGTGCGCGGAGGACGTGGTGCGCGGCAAGCCGGACCCCGCGGGGTTCCACGCCGGCGCGCGCTTGCTGCGCGCCGACCCGCGGCGCTGCCTCGTGCTGGAGGACTCGGCCGCGGGCGTGGCGGCGGGGCGCTCCGCGGGCGCGACCGTGCTGGGCGTCGGCCCCGAGCGCGTGCCGACGGCGCACCACCGCGTCGCCGACCTGCGGCCGGTGTCCGCCCGGTCCCGCGGGCCCGAGGTCGAGGTCGTCGTGGCACCCGCCGCGGCACCGGCGTCCGGGACCGCCCGGGGCCTGCGGGAGGTCGTCGCATGACCGCGGACCCCGTCGCGTCCCGGTCGCCGGTCGCCCTGAGGGCGCCGGTCCAGGCCGGGGCCGACGTCGTGGTCGAGGCCTGGCTCGTCGACACCGCGCCGCACGCCGTGCACCGGACGTGGCGCGCAGCCGGGTCGCAGTCCGCACGCGGACCTCGTGCCACGGGCGGGCCGGGCGCCGCCGGCCGGCCCCTCGCCGCGGGCGGGTGGCGCGCCGGTGACGCCGCGACGGGAGGCCGGGAGGCGCTCGTCGCGCGGCTCGGGGGCGCGGTGCTCGGACCGGACGAGCGCACCCGCGCGCTGCGCCTCGCCTCGGACGCCGACGCCGCCCGGTACGTGCGCGCGCACGTCGCCACGCGGGAGCTGCTCGCGGCGGCCACCGGGCTGCGCCCGGCCGACGTGCGCTGGGAGGTGGGCCGACACGGGCGGCCGGGGCCCGTCGTCGGGCAGCGGTGGAACCTCAGCCGCAGCGGCGACCACGCGCTCGTCGCGCTCGCCCCGGTCGACGTGGGCGTCGACGTCCAGGTGCGCGACCCGCGCGTGGACGTGCGCCGCCTCGCCGCGCGGTTCCTCGCGCCCGAGCGCGGCGGTCACGGCGACGCGTGGCAGCGGCTCGCGCGCCTCGAGGCGTGCGCCAAGGCGGTCGGGGGCCGCCTGCTCGACGTGCTCGGCCTCGACGTGCGCGCGCCCGGGCTCGTGCGCGCCGCGGAGGGTCCGTGGCGCGGGCAGGAGTGGTGGGTCGGCGACGTGCCGGCGCCCGTGGGCGCCGTCGCGGCGTGCGCGACGCCCGGACCCCGTCCGCACGCGGTCGTCCTGCGGCACGCGGGCGCGACCGGGCGAGCCGGGAACGACGGCCTCGCCGGGGCGGGGGCGGTGCGATGAGGGTCGTGCACCGGGTCGAGGTCCGGGGGCGCGCGGGCGCCGGCCCGGCGACGTGGGGCCAGACGGCGATCCGTCGGGCGCTCGCCGCGCTCGAGCCCCTGGACCACCAGTTCAACCTCGTGTGGGGCGGGCCGGTCGACCGTCCGGTGCCCGCGGACGCGGCGCTCGCGGTCGTGCGCGCGCTCGTCGAGCGGCACGACTCGCTGCGGACGCTGATCCGCCCGGACGGCGACGGCTACGCGCAGGAGCTGTGCGCAGCGGGCACGGTCGAGGTCGTCGAGGAGCGCGCGGACGGGCCCGCGGACGCGGCCGTGCGCGGCGAACGGCTGCGCGAGGAGCTGTGGGGCCGCGCGTTCGACTACGCGGCGGAGCTGCCGGTGCGCGCGGGCCTCGTCACGGTGGACGGTGCCGTGCACCACACCGTGCTCGTCGTCGCGCACACCGCGCTCGACGGCTGGGGCCTGCCCGTCCTCGACGCCGACCTCACGGCCCTCGCCGCGGGGGCGCCGCTGCCCGAGCGCGCCGCGTGGACGCCGCTCGACGAGGCGGCGTGGCAGGCGTCGGACGAAGGGCGCCGGCACGACGCCGCGGCCCGCGCGCGCACGCTGCGCACCATGCGGGCCGCGCCCCGGGAGGTGTTCCCGCGCGTCGGGCCGGACGCGTCGCGGGCCCGGTACCGGCAGACCGTGCTGCGCTCGCGGCGCCTGGGGCCGGCCGCCGAGCGGGTCGCGGCGCGCTGGCGCACGAGCGCGTCCGCGGTGCTGCTCGCGGCGTCGTGCCGCGCGCTCGCCGCGGCCGCGGGCCGGGACGACCTCGTGCTCCAGGTCATGGTGAGCAACCGCTTCCGCCCGGCGCTCGCGGAGGCCGTCGTGACGACGGCGATGGAGGGCCTGCTCCACGTCGACGGGCTCGACGCCCCCTTCGCGGACGTGGGCACGCGCGTGTGGCGGTCCGCGATGACGGCGTACCGCTCCGCGTACTACGACAAGGACCGTCTCGTGCGCGACGCCGCCGCGGACCCGCAGACCCTGCACGACGGCACGTGCTGGTACAACGACCGGCGCGGCACCGGCCCCGACCGGACGCTGCGCGCGCGGCCGACGCGGTCGCGCCGCCTCGCGCGGGCCGACGCGGCGGACGAGCAGGGCGGGGTCACGCTCACGCTGCACCTCGTCGACGCCCCGGACGGCGGCGTGGACGTCGTGCTGACGACCGACACGGCGCGCGTGGACGACGCGACCGCGGGGGCGGTCGTGCGCGACGTCGAGCGGTGCGTGCTCGACGAGGCGCGGCGCCCCGCGAGCGCCTGAGCGGCGTCGGGTCCGCGCCCCGGGCCACGTCGGGAGGGCCTGAGCGCGTGCGAGCACCGGGGGGTGGTGCCAGGGTTCACGAGCGCAGGGGATCTCGACACACCGGAGGAATCGCTCATGGGTTGGATCGCGTACATCGTCCTCGGCCTCGTGGCCGGTCTCATCGCCCGCGCCGTGCTGCCGGGCAAGCAGACGGGGTCGCTGATCATCACGATCCTGCTGGGGATCCTCGGCGCGCTCCTCGGCGGGTGGCTCGGCTCGGTGTTCTTCGGCACCTCGCTCGGCGACCTCGGCGACTTCCGCACGTGGCTGCTCGCGATCCTGGGCTCGCTCATCACGCTGGGCATCTACGGGGCGGTCACGCGCAACAGCCGGACGTGACCGTGCCCCGGGCGCCGGCCTGACGGCGCCCCGGGGATCGCGCGGCGCGCGACGTGCTCACCGGGCGCGTCGCGCGCCCCGCGCAATTGAACCCGGGCCCCGCCGCCCCGGCGCGCGCGGCCCCGGGGGGGGGGGGCGGGGCCGCGTTGAGCCCCCCCAGGGGGCCCGTCTGCCGGGCCAGCGGGCCGCCCGCCTGGTCGCAACCC
>NZ_JAAFAN010000072.1:0-19298 GCF_010287905.1 Cellulosimicrobium composti | reverse complement strand
AGGCCGAGGAGCGCGAGCGCGCCGGTCCCCCCCACCGGGCCCGCGTCCACCAGGCCCCCCCCCCCCCCGCCCCCCCGCGCCCCCCCCGCCCCCCCCCCCCGCCCCCCCGGGCGCGGCGGCGCGGGGCCCCGCCGCGAGCGACGACCGGCCGCCCCGCACCGCGCGGGCCGTGGGCGCCGACCGCCGTCGCCGGCGGCCCGGGCGCTCGCAGGCCGCCCGCGGCTGGGCCTACGCCGCCCCGACGGCGGCGTTCGTCCTCGTCCTGTTCGTGCTGCCCGTGCTCCTCGTGGGCCAGATGTCGGCGTCCGACTGGCCGCTCCTCGCGGGCAACCGCGGCGTCAACTTCCCCGACAACTTCCGCGACGCCGTCGAGAACCGGTTCTTCTGGGACTCCGTCGTCTTCACGGTGAAGTACACCGTCATCGCGACCGTGCTCCTCATCGCCCTGGGGCTCGGGTTCGCGCTCCTCGTGCAGGAGTCGAGCCGGTGGAAGAGCTTCCTGCGCACGTCGATCCTCGTGCCGAGCGCGCTGGGCCTCGCGTCCGCGTCGCTCCTCTTCTACGCGCTGTACTCGCCGCAGGTCGGGCCGATCTCCCCGCTCCTGGAGCGGCTGGGGATCGTGGACGAGCCGATCTCGTTCCTCGGGTCGCCCGACGGCGCGCTGTGGTCGACCGTGTTCCTCATCGTCTGGCGGTTCGCGGGCTTCTACATGCTCCTGCTCATGGTCGGGCTCCAGGGCATCCCGCACGAGGTGTACGAGGCCGCGCGCATGGACGGCGCGAGCCGCTGGCAGACGTTCGGGCGCGTGACGCTCCCGCTCCTGCGGCCGTCGCTCGCGCTGTGCACGATCCTGTGCGTCACGGGGTCGCTGCTCGCGTTCGACCAGTTCTACATCCTCACCAAGGGCGGGCCGGACAACAGCACCATCACGGTCGTCCAGCTGATCTACAACGTCGCCTTCCAGGGTCAGAACGACCTGGGCGTGGCCGCCGCGCTGTCGATCATCGTGCTCGCGGCCCTCGTCGTCATCAACATCGCGCAGGTCCGTGGCATGCGCGCCCCCGAGGAGAAGTGACATGGCCGTCACGGCACCCGCACCCGTCCCCTCGACGAGCCCCGCGCGCCCGGGCGCCGCGGCGCCGCGCGCCCGCATCGCCGGCGTCCTCACCCGGACGCCCTACTGGGTCCTCACGGGCGGGCTCGCGATCGTCTTCCTCTTCCCGCTCGTGTGGGCCGGCGTCGCGTCGTTCTCGCCGCAGCCCGGCAGCGCGCAGGTCGACGGCTGGGGGTTCGGCAACTACGTGACGCTCGCGCGCTACCAGGCGGGCATCGGCCAGTACCTGCTGAACTCGGTCGTCGTCTCGGGTCTCACCGTGCTCTTCACGCTCGTGGTCTCGCTGCTCGGCGGGTTCGCGTTCGCGCGGTTCCGGTTCCCGGGGCGCGACGTGCTGTTCCTCGTGACGCTCGCGATCCTCATGGTCCCGTACGCGACCCTGCTCATCCCGCTCTACGTGCTGCTCAACACGCTGCACCTGCAGAACTCGCTGCTCGGGCTCGCGCTCGTGCTGACCATGTTCCAGCTCCCGTTCGCGACGTTCATGATGCGCATCTCGTTCGAGTCGGTGCCGCGCGAGCTCGACGAGGCCGCGATGGTCGACGGCTGCTCGTCGTTCGGCGCCCTGCGCCGCGTGCTCGTGCCCGCGGTCAAGCCGGGGCTCATCACGGTCGGGCTGTTCGCGTTCCTCGCCGCGTGGAACGACTTCGTCGCGCCGCTCATCCTCATCACCGACTCGACGAAGGCGCCCCTGCCGCTCGCGGTCGCGAACATGCGCCAGCAGGTCATGGGGATCGTCGACTACGGCGCCACCCAGGCTGGCGTCGTCGTGCTCGCCGTCCCGTGCGTCGTGCTCTTCCTGCTCCTGCAGCGCCACTACGTGCGCGGCTTCATGTCCGGGGCGCTGAAGGGATGACGACCCACGCGCGCGAGCCCGCCCCGGCCCGACCCACCGACACCCCGACGCCCCGCGGCGTCCCCCACGAACGACAAGGCGACGCCGTCGCCCCCGGAGGTGCAGCCATGACCACGACCCCCACCGTGCCCCGGTCGACGGGGACCGGTGCCCGCCCGACGGACGGGGGCCGCCCCGTCGTCCCCGCGACGGGGAGGCTGCAGCCGCTCGGGCTCGCGCAGGTGCGCATCACGGGCGGGTTCTGGGCCGAGCGGCAGGAGGTCAACCGGACCGCGACCCTCGCGCACATCGAGCGGTGGCTCGAGGACGAGGGCTGGCTGGGCAACTTCGACGCCGTCGCGCGCGGCGACGTCTCGACGACCCGCCGGGGCCGCGAGTTCTCCGACTCCGAGGTCTACAAGCTCCTGGAGGCCATGGCGTGGGAGCTGGGCCGCCGCCCCGACGACGCGCTCGAGCGCCGGTTCGCCGCGATCGTGCGGCGCGTCGCCGCGGCGCAGGCCCCCGACGGGTACGTGTGCACGCGGTTCGGCAACCCCGGCCAGCCCGCGCGCTACTCGGACCTCGAGTGGGGCCACGAGCTCTACGTCCAGGGGCACCTCATGCAGGCGGCCGTCGCCCGCGTGCGCACCGGGCACCCGGACGACCTGCTCGTCGAGGTCGCACGGCGCTCCGCGGACCACGTGTGCGAGACGTTCGGGCCGGACGGCCGCCGGGGGGTGTGCGGCCACGCGGAGGTCGAGGTGGCGCTCGCGGAGCTCGGGCGCGCCCTCGACGAGCCGCGGTACGTGCGCCAGGCGGCGCTCTTCGTCGAGCGCCGCGGGCACGGCACCCTCGCGGACATCGAGTGGGGCCGCGCGTACTACCAGGACGACGTCCCGGTGCGGGAGGCGACCGTCTTCCGCGGGCACGCCGTGCGGGCCAACTACCTCGCCGCGGGCGCCGTCGACGTCGCCGTGGAGACCGGCGACGACGCGCTCGTGGCCGCCGTCGCGCGGCAGTGGGAGCGCACGCAGGCCACGCGCACGTACGTCACGGGCGGGCAGGGGTCGCACCACCAGGACGAGGCGTTCGGCGACGACTTCGTGCTGCCGCCCGACCGCGCGTACTCCGAGACGTGCGCGTCGATCGGGTCGGTCATGGTCGCCTGGCGCCTCCTGCTCGCGCAGGGCGACCCCCGGTACGCCGACGCCGTCGAGCGCGCGCTGTTCAACGTCGTCGCGACGTCGCCCGCGCGCGACGGCCGCGCCTTCTACTACGCCAACACGCTGCACCAGCGCGTCCCGGGGGAGCCCGCGGCGCCGGACCAGGTGAGCAAGCGTGCCGAGTCGTCGCTGCGCGCGCCGTGGTTCGAGGTGTCGTGCTGCCCGCCGAACGTCGCACGCACGTTCGCGAGCCTCGCCGGGTACGTCGCGACCGTCGACGACGGCGGCGTGCAGCTCCACCAGTACGCGCCGAGCGAGGTGCGCGCGACGCTGCCCTCGGGCGAGGCCGTCGCGCTCGAGGTCGAGACCGGCTATCCCGCGGACGGGCGCGTCCGCGTGCGCGTCACGGAGGCGCCCGAGCGCTGGGCGCTCACGCTGCGTGTCCCGGCGTGGTCGGGATCGGCGGTGCTCGTCGTCGACGACGGGCCGGCGCGCCGCGCGCCCGTGGGCACGGTCGCGGTCCCGGACCTGCGGCCGGGGAGCGTCGTCACGCTCGAGCTCGACGTCGCGCCGCGGTTCCTCGTGCCGGACGAGCGCGTGGACGCCGTGCGGGGGTGCGTCGCCGTGCAGCGCGGCCCCGAGGTCCTGTGCGTCGAGTCGGTCGACCTGCCGGACGGCCGCGACGTCGCCGACCTGCGGGTGGATCCCTCGGTGCCGCCGCGCGAGGAGGACGGGCGCGTCGTCGTGCGCGGGCTGCTCGTCGACCCGCCGAGCGCACCGTGGCCGTACGCACCCCTGCAGGACGGGGCCCCGGGCCGGGCGGCCGGCGGCGCGGACCCGGCCGGGCGGGCCGTGGACGTGCCCCTCGTCCCGTACCACGAGTGGGCCGAGCGCGGGCCGTCGACGATGCGCGTCTGGCTGCCGACCGTCTGACGCGGGTCAGGCGGGGAGCCGGTACAGCGCGCCGCCCGGCCCGTCCACCTGCTCGACGAGCCCGTCCTCGACGAGGCTCGCGACGCAGCGGTCGAGCTGGGCGGCGTCGTGCCACGCGTCGGCCACGACCGCGCGCGGCACGGGCCCGGGCGCGTCGCGCAGGACCGCCATGACGCGCCCGCGCGCCTGGCGGTCGGTGCCCGCCCAGGCCTGGGTGCGGCGGCGGTCGGCGTGCTCGTCGCCGGGCCGCCCGGCGCGCCGCCACGCGCACGCGTCGCGCACCGGGCACGCCCCGCACCGGGGACCGCGGGCGGTGCACACGAGCGCGCCCAGCTCCATCGACGCGGCGGCCCACAGCACCGCGTCCTCGTCCCCGGGCGGCGCCACCGCGGCGGCGGTCGCGCGCTCGGCCGCCGTGTACGACGGCGCAGGCAGCGCGACGCCCCCGACGGCGCGCGCGAGCACGCGGCGCACGTTCGTGTCGACGACGACGGCGCGGCGCCCGTGCGCGAACGCGGTCACCGCCGCGGCGGTGTACTCCCCGACGCCCGGCAGCGCGCGCAGCGCCGCCTCGCCGCGGGGCACCTCGCCGCCGTGCCGCTCGACGACAGCGCGCGCGCACTCCTGCAGGCGCAGCGCGCGGCGCGGGTAGCCGAGGCGCCCCCAGGCGCGCAGCACGTCAGCCGTCGGCGCCGCCGCGAGGTCCGCCGGCTCGGGCCACCGGTCCATCCAAGCGCGCCACACGGGCTCGACGCGCACGACCGGGGTCTGCTGGAGCATGACCTCGCTCACCAGGACGCCCCACGCCGTGCGGTCCGCGGCGCGCCACGGCAGGTCGCGCGCGGTCTCGGCGAACCAGCGCCCGACGGCGTCGCGCAGCCCGGCGTACGCGTCGGGCGTCGCGGGGTCCGGCGACGCGACGACCGGCGACGTGGCGTCGGGGGACGCGGCGGCGGACGTCGCGGCGGCGGACGACGGGCCAGCGGCCGTCCGGGCGGGGCGCACGGCGGTCATGGGCGACGGTCGTCCTCTCGGTGGGTGCGCGGCACCTCGGGGGAGCGGCGGGGGAGCGGGGGCACGGGCCATTCTGCCCCGACCTGGGCCGTCGTCGGCGCGGCACCGGCCGAGGCGGGCGCCCCCGCGGATACCGTGGGCGACGACCAGCACCACCACGACGGAGGACCCGTGAGCACGCCGCGGACCGACCGCGCCCCCCGGCCCAGCAGCAGCCCGCGCACCGGGCCCGGCCGCAGGCCCACCCGCGGGGCCCTGCTGCGGCGCCGTCTCGTCGCGCTCCTCCTGCTCGCCGCCCTCGTCGTCGGGCTCGTCCTGCTCGGGCAGGTCGTCGTGCGCGCCGTCGTGCCGCTCCTCGACCGCGACGCCGTCGCCCAGGAGGGGAAGTCGGCGCCGCCCACGCCCGACGCCCCCGGACCGCCCCAGGACTGCACGGCCGCGTCGCTCGAGCTGGCGCTCGCGGCCAGCGCCACGGAGTACGAGCCCGGCCGCGCCGTCCAGCTCGACGTGACCGTCCGGCAGTCGGGCGGCCGTCCGTGCCTCGTCGACGGCTCGGACGCCGGCCGCCAGGTGCTCGTCTACGCGGGCGACGAGCTCGTCTGGTCGTCCGCGCACTGCGGCTCGACGGAGCGCCTTCTGCTCATGAGCACCGGCGACGAGGACCCGTCGCGGCTCGTGCGCTGGGACCGGCACCGGTCCGTCGAGGGCTGCGCCCCCGACCAGCCGGAGGTCGGGCCCGGGACCTACACCGCCGTCCTGAGCATCGCGGGCGTCGAGGGGGCGACGAGCGAACCCGTGACGTTCACCCTGCTCCCGCCGCCCGAACCCACGCCCGACCCGGAGGCCACGACGCCGCCGGCCACGGACGGCGCGACCCCGGCGGACGGCGCGACCGCGCCGGAGGAGGCGACCGCGCCCACCGAGGGGTGATCTCGCCCGTCGGGCGTGACTTCGGCCGCCGAGGGTGGGCCGCGCGCCGGAGGTGACGCCGCCGCCCGTCGGGGTCGCCGCACCCGCTGGCGCCGCCGCACCCGCCGGGCGGGCGACACCGACGGTGCGCCGATCGTGGGCCGTTCACCCGCGCGGCGTCTGACCTCACGGCACGGTGTGAAAGCGATGACCACTGGCTTTCGGAGTTTCGCCTTCCATGTCGATCTGCCGAAGAGTGAGATTGCGTCGCACGATCCGAGAACACCGATCTACCAACAAAATCTGCCGATCATGGTCGAACGGCTCCCACGATCCGATCCTCGAAGTCGAGACCGAAAACCATTGCGGTCGAGCGATCCGGCTGGTTGACTGGCTCGCGACTGGCGACCTCACCGCGGAGGGCGCCGGGGCGCTCGCCCCGGCACGAGCGCTCCGCGGTGCGGCGCGAGCAGGACGACGAACGAGGTCATGCGTCCCGGGCAGGGCGGGCGGACGAGGCGGTCCGCCCGCGCGACGCGCGTCCGCGACGTCGTCCCGAGACGGTTCCGGTTCCCGATGGAGAGGACTTGGTGATGTCGGGGAGAGCGTTCAGAAGGGTCGTCGCCTCGGCGATGACAGGGGCGATGGCCGTGACCGGCGTCGCCCTGGTGGCACCGGCGGCGCAGGCCGACGTCGTGCCGGGCAACGAGAGCGACATCGGCGTCTACACGAGCGGCACGACCGACTCGATGGACATCGGTGACCCGGTCTACACGAACCTGGGTCCGGTCGCCGCGGCGCTCGAGCCCGGCGTGCCGTGGACCGCCGGGTCGATGCACGGGTCGATCTTCGACAAGGACCTCGCCGCGGGAGGCACGGACTACTACCTCGACCGCGTGCTCGGGGTGAGCGGCACGTCCGGCAACAACGTGCTGCAGACGCGCGGGCGCTCGCTGTACATGCGCGGCAACAGCAACTGGGGAGTCATGGGCTTCGCCGGGTCGGCGTTCGCGGGCGGCCCCAACAACCTCGGCAACCTCTACACCGTGACGGTGCCGGGGCAGACGGTCACCGAGGTCGGGGCCCAGCGCTTCAACGCGCCGAGCCACGCGAAGGCGCGCTACACCGTCGGGTCGACGGGCGTCGTCGCGGACCTCAAGAAGCTCATCACGTACGACAACGTGGCGCTGTCCGCCATCACGTTCAGCAACCCGGGCACGAGCGACGTGACGTTCACCGTCCGGGCGTCGTCGCCGCTCGCGACGACGTCCACGGAGTCCGCGGACGAGCTGACGGGCACGCGCACCCTGACGAGCGGCGCGAACAACGGGCTCGTCGACACGCCGTGGGCCGACGTGACGATCGGGCTCAAGGCACCCGGGTTCGAGCGCTCGGGCACCAACCTGGACCGTGAGGTCACCGTCCCCGCCGGGGGCTCGGTCGACCTCTCCGTCGTCGGTGTCCTCTCCAGCGACACGCTCCCGGAGTCCGTGAAGAGCTTCCACGAGTACGCCGAGCTCGCGCCCGCGGACGCGTTCCGCACGGGCGTGACGGCGTTCAACCGGCAGTGGGCGCAGGACATCCCCTACATCGACGTGCCGGACCCGGCGGTCGAGAAGGCGATCGTGTACCGCTGGTGGGGCGAGCGGTACAACAGCCTCGACGCGAACGAGCCGGGCTACGTCTACCAGTACCCGACGACGATCGAGGGCGTGAACCTCTACCAGAACGCGGTGGCGCTCACGCAGCCCATGCACCTGCAGGACACCAAGTGGATCCGCAACCCGTACCTCGGCTACGGGCAGATCCTCAACATCGGCGAGCTGTCCGGGGCGTCCGCGTTCCTCGACAGCCCGGGGCACACGAGCTGGAACAACCACTACTCGCAGTACCTCGGCACCGCGGGCCTCGAGGCGTACAACGTGCACGGCGGCGGTCCGGCGGTCGCCGAGCGCTTCGCGACGTACTTCGAGGGCGACGGCACGGGGCAGCTCGAGCACTACGACGGCAACGGTGACGGGCTCATCGCGTACGACACCAACTACATGCCCGGCAACGACGCCGACGCGATCAGCTTCGGGTACCCCAAGGTGAACGCGGGCGCTCCGGGTGCGCGCACGATCGAGCGGCCCGAGTCGGCCTACGTGTGGGGCGCGTTCGACGCGGCGCGCCAGCTCTACGCGATGGCCGGGGCGGACCCGGCGAAGGTCGCGGAGATGGGCGAGACCGCGGACGAGATCCGCGACGCGATCCTCGGCCGCCTGTGGAGCGAGGAGATGCGCATGTTCCTCGCCGGCACGTCGCACGGTGCGACGTCCGGCGGTGCCCAGAACCCGCTCAGCGCCGCCGAGCGCGACCTCATCCCGGCGAAGGAGTCGAACCTCTACGACATCTACGCCGAGAACCTCATCCCGTTCGAGGACGCCGACCAGTACGTCGACGGCTTCCGCTTCCTGCGGTACGGCGACAACTTCCCGATCTTCCCGTTCTACACGGCCAATCAGTACGACCGGGCCAAGTTCGGGATCGGCGGCTCGAACAACTTCTCCAACATCAACTTCACGGTCCAGTACCGCGGGGTGCGCTCCGCGCTGCGGCACTACGACCCCGACCACACGTACATCACCCCCGAGTACGCCGCGAAGCTGCTCGACTGGATGGCGTGGAGCATCTACCCGAACGGCAACGCGCTCGTGCCCAACCAGGCCGAGTACTACTCGAACTGGAACCCGAGCACGCGCACGTTCAACCGCAACAACCCCAACCACGTGATGCTCGGCAACATGAACTACATCTACGTCGAGGACATGGGCGGCATCCAGCCGCGGTCCGACGACAAGATCGAGCTCTGGCCGATCGACCTCGGGTACGAGCACTTCATGGTCAACAACCTGCGCTACCACGGCCACGACGTGACGATCGTGTGGGACGAGGACGGGTCGCACTACGGCCTCGGGGCGGGGTACAGCCTGTTCGTCGACGGGGAGCGCAAGGCCGCCGCCGACGCGCTCGGCCGGTTCGTCTACGACCCGGCGGCGAACGAGGTCGTCGAGTCCGACGAGGGCCTCGCGGTCGAGGTCGTCGCGGACGAGGGCGCCGACGTGCCCACGGCCGTGGACACCCCGATCGAGGACGAGCGCGTCGTCGCGTACCTCAAGACGGCGGGCATCGACCTCACCGAGGACGCGGGCAACCTCGCGCGCGGCGCCGAGCTGTCGTCGTCGGCCACCCAGCAGGGCGCGCGCCCGACGCCGTGGCGCCAGTTCCACACCCCGGGCTGGAGCACGGGCTCGATGAACTACACGCCGGGCGCGATCAAGGAGACCGAGCGGCCGGTGTCGCTCGCCGCGGTCACCGACGGCAGCACGGCCAACGAGCCCTACTGGGGCAACTACGGCACCGAGGGCGACACGGGCTACGTCGAGCTCGACCTCGGCGAGCCCACGACGTTCGACAACGTCAAGGTCTGGTTCGTCAGCGACCGGCAGGCCGGCGGGTACCGCGAGCCGCTGCGGTACTCGATCCAGGTGCCCGACGGCGCGGGCGGCTGGACGTCGGTCCCCGACACCTTCAAGGCGCCGAAGATCCCGGGCCCGAAGTTCAACGAGGCGCTCTTCGAGGCCGTGACGACGGACAAGGTCCGCGTCGCGTTCACGAACACGCCGTCGTTCTGGACGGCGATCTCGGAGATCCAGGTGTTCGACTCGGGCCGCGACGTGCCCGAGGTCGTCAACGACGCCCCGACGGTCGGCGTGACCGTCGACCGGTCGAAGGACGGCAACCTGTCCACGACGCTCGTCGGCACCGTGACC
This sequence comes from Cellulosimicrobium composti, assembly GCF_010287905.1. Lineage (NCBI taxonomy): Bacteria > Bacillati > Actinomycetota > Actinomycetes > Micrococcales > Promicromonosporaceae > Cellulosimicrobium > Cellulosimicrobium composti. Next base: position 9,518 of record NZ_JAAFAN010000072.1, on the reverse strand, counting down.
GACGACGGCATCCCCGAGGACGGCACGATCGAGTACGGGTGGTCGACGGTCTCGGCACCCGACGGCGCGGGCGTCATCTTCGGCGACGCCGGCTCCCTCACCACGACGGTGACGGGCACGGTCGCGGGCGAGTACGTCTTCCGCCTCACGGCGTCGGACGGCGAGCTGACGACCGAGCGCGACGTCGAGGTCGAGCTCACCGAGAAGGCGACGTCCGCCGAGTTCGGTGCGCTCGCGACGATCACGACGAGCGGGTCGGCGTCGTGGGAGAACCCGCTGCGCGTCAACGAGTCGTCGACCCCGGGGAGCTCGAACCCCGGGACGGGTCAGGGCTGGGGCACGTGGGGTCAGCCGGCCAACGGGACGAGCCCGCAGACCGCGGCGTGGATCCGGTACGCGTGGCAGTCGCCGGTGCTCGTCGCGTCGACCGACATCTACTGGTACGACGACAACGGCGGGACGCGCATGCCGCGCGCGGACACGTACACCGTCGAGTACTCGCAGGACGGCACGAGCTGGACGCCCGTCACCCTCACCGGCGGCTCCACGTACGCGGGCGCGCTCCAGCGCAACGCGTACAACCACCTCGAGTTCGAGCCCGTCGAGGCGAGCTACCTGCGCGTGCGCATCACCGGCGTGCAGGGCAGCGGTGCCGGGACCGGCATCCTGCGCTGGCGCGTCAACGGCGACACCGTGGACTCCGTCGCGAGCCCGGTGATCCTGCGCACGGTGACGGGCGAGGTGCCCGAGCTGCCGGCGTCGCTCGACGTCGTCTACTCCAGCGGGCGCCGGGGCGCGGTCGACTTCACGTGGCAGCCGATCACGCCGGCCATGGTGGCGGAGACCAACGTCGAGCCGTTCACGGTCTACGGCACGAACACGACGTACGGCCTCATCGCCGAGGCGCAGGTCTACGTGCGGCCGGAGAGCTCCCAGGGCGGCATCTCGATCCAGGGCGCCGAGCAGTTCGAGCAGAGCGTCGACGTCGGCGAGCAGCCCTGGCTGCCCACGAAGGTCCTCGTCTCCTACAACGACGGCTCGCGCGACAACCAGGCGATCGGCGTCGAGTGGGACTACGACGAGTCGGTCGTGGAGACGCCGGGCGTGTACGTGATCCGGGGTGACCTCGTCCTGCCGGACTACGTGAGCACGGCGGGCACGACGTCCACGACGCTCACCCTCACCGTGGGCGACGGCGTCCCGGTGGGCCCGGCGGTGAGCGTCACGGCCGAGACCCGCTGCCTCGCGGGCAAGGTCTACGTCGCGGTCCGTGCGCAGAACGACGACGAGGTGCCGCTCACGGTCCGGCTCGACACGCCGTTCGGCGCGAAGACCGTCAACGGCGTCGAGCCCGGCGCGAACGCCTACCAGTCGTTCGCGTCGCGCGTGGCGTCGGTCGAGGCCGGTGAGGTCACGGTGGTGGCCACCGACGCCGAGGGGAGGTCGACGACCGTCTCCGAGCAGTACGACGCGCGCACCTGCGGCTGAGCAGCCAGGTACCGCTGCCCCGAGCACGGGGCTCCGCGGTCGCGAGCACGGGGTTGATGTCGTTATCGACGGGATGACGACATCGACCCCGTGTTCGGCGGGTGGGCCGTATGGCAGCCGGGATCGCGTCAGCGGCGGGCGAGGGCCCAGCGGAAGGCGTTGTGCAGGAGGTAGGAGCCGTCGGGCCGACGGAACGGACGGGCGGCCGCGAGGACGTCGGGGCGCAGCTCGGCGCGCAGCTCGTCGGACTCGCCGAACATGATCGCGGCGACGAGCTCGTCGGCGTCGGCGAGCACCATGGGCGCCGGGGCGAGCTGCTCGGTCTCCACGGTGAAGCCGTGCTCGGCCAGGAGCGTCCCGAGGTGCCCCTCCTCGCGCGTCTCGTCGCTCGGCTCGTGGTCCTCGCCCGCGACGACGCGCTCGAGCACCGTGAGCTCGTTGAGGTCGTCCTCGGCCCACGTCGCGACGGCCACGGCGGCGCCGACACGGCGGCACTCGACGAGCGTCTGCGCGACGTCGGTGAACGCGAGCGCGTTGACGAGCGCCACGAGGTCGAAGGAGTCGTCGGGCCACGGGAGGCGCTCGGCGTGCGCGACGCGCAGGTCCGCGTCCGGGCTGCGGCGCCGGGCGACGTCGATCATGCCCTCGGCCGCGTCGCACCCGGCGGCCACGGCCCCGCGCTCGACGGCCATGGCCACGAGCTCGCCCGTGCCGCACCCGACGTCGAGCACGCGCGTGCCGGACCCGACGCGTGCCGCGTCGAGGATGGCGCGCTGAGCCGGGGCGGCGGCAGGCGCCCACCAGCGCGCCCAGGCGTCGGCCAGGGCCGACCACTCGTCGACGTGGTCCACGGTCCCCCTCCGTGCGGTCTCGTCGTGCGGACGGTCCGGCAGGTCAGACGTAGCGCTCGAGGATGCTCGACTCGGCGAGGCGCGACAGGCCCTCGCGGACGGCGCGGGCGCGCTGCTCGCCGACGCCGTCGACCGTCATGAGGTCGTCGATGCTCGCGGCGAGGAGCTTCTGGAGCCCGCCGAAGTGCGCCACGAGCCGGTCGATGATCGTCGCCGGCAGGCGCGGCACCTTCGACAGGAGCCGGTAGCCGTGCGGCGCGACGGCCGCGTCGAGCGCGTCGCCGCCCCCGGGGAGGTCGAGCACGCGGCCGATCTGGCCGAGGTCGAGGAGCTGCGTCGAGTCCAGGCCCCCGAGGGCCTTCTGGACGTCCGCGAGCGAGCGGTCCTTGCGACCGAGGTCCACGTAGTCGCGGATGACGAACTCGCGGTCGGAGCCGATGCCGCCGATGAGCTCGTCGAGCTGGAGCGCGAGGAGGCGCCCGTCCGTGCCGAGCTCGATGACGTACCCCGCGATCTCCTCGGAGATGCGGGCCACCATCTCGAGCCGCTGCACCACCGCGCACACGTCGCGCACCGTGACGAGGTCCTCGATCTCGAGCGCGGAGAGCGTCCCGGACACCTCGTCGAGGCGCGCGCGGTAGCGCTCGAGCGTCGCGAGCGCCTGGTTGGCGCGCGACAGGATCGTGTCGGAGTCCTCCAGGACGTGCCGCTGCCCGCCGACGTAGAGCGCGACGATCCGCATCGACTGGCTCACGGAGATGACGGGGAACCCGCTCTGCTTGGCCACGCGCTCCGCGGTGCGGTGCCGCGTGCCGGACTCGGTCGTCTCGATCGTCGGGTCCGGCAGGAGCTGGACGGCGGCGCGCAGGATCCGGTTGGCGTCGCGGTCCAGCACGACGGCGCCGTCCATCTTCGACAGCTCGCGCAGGCGCGTCGCCGAGAAGCCGACGTCGAGCTGGAACCCGCCCGAGCACATCTCCTCGACGACCTTGTCCAGCCCGAGCACGATGAGGGCGCCCGTCCGGCCGCGCAGGATCCGTTCGAGGCCGTCGCGGAGCTCGGTCCCGGGTGCCACGGCGGCAAGGGTCTCCCGGAGCATCTCGTCGGGGTGCGCGGGGGAGTTGGCCACGGAGGAATCCTACGCTGCGCGGTCGTCCCAGCCGCGGGAACCCGCGGGTATGCGTCACAAACAGGTCACGATCCGGTCACGACGTCGTCTGCGCGCTTCCCGTCCCACCCGGTGGGCGGAGCACCCGGGCCGCGGCTCGCCGCCCGCGGGTGTGCGCGGGCGGTCAGGTGCGGGCGAGCTCGACGGCCTCGCCCAGGTGCCGCGCCGGCAGGATCGTCATGCCCTCGACGGGGCGGGGGAACGACCCGCGCGGCACGACGGCGCGCGTGAAGCCGAGCCGCGCGGCCTCCGCCAGCCTGCGGTCCAGGCCGGTGACGGGCCGGATGTCCCCCGCGAGCCCGACCTCGCCGAACGCGACCGTGCCCTGCGGCAGGGCCTCGTCCTCGCGGGCGGAGAGCACGGCGAGCGCGATCGAGAGGTCGGCGGCGGGCTCGGTCACCTTGGCCCCGCCGACCGTCGACGCGTACACGTCCTGGTCGACGAGCCGGACGCCCGCGTGCCGGTGCATGACGGCGAGGATCATCGCGAGGCGGCTGGAGTCCACGCCGCTCGTGGTGCGGCGCGGGTTCGTCAGCGAGCTCGGCACGACGAGCGACTGGATCTCCAGGGCGAGCGGCCGCCGGCCCTCGAGCGTGACGGTCACGCACGTGCCGGGCACGCCGGCACCCGTGTGCGAGAGGAACAGGCCGCTCGGGTCGGCGAGCCCGACGATGCCGTTCTCGGTGAGGTCGAAGCAGCCGACCTCGTCCGTGGGCCCGTAGCGGTTCTTCACGGCGCGCACGAGCCGCAGGCGCGAGTGGCGGTCGCCCTCGAACTGGCACACGACGTCGACGAGGTGCTCGAGCGTGCGCGGCCCGGCGACCGAGCCGTCCTTGGTCACGTGGCCCACGAGGATCACCGGGAGGTCACGCGCCTTCGCCGCGGCGATGAGCGACGCCGCGACCTCGCGCACCTGGCTCACGCCGCCGGGCGCGCCCTCGACGAGCGCGGACGCGATCGTCTGCACCGAGTCCACGACGAGCAGGTCGGGCTCCGTCGCCTCGATGTGGCCGAGAACCGTGGCGAGGTCCGTCTCCGCGGCGAGGAGCAGTCCGGGCGCGAGCGCCCCGACGCGCTCCGCCCGGAGCCGGACCTGCCCGGCCGACTCCTCGCCCGTGACGTACAGGACGCGGCGCGGGGACGGCGTCGGGCGGACGGCCCCGGCAGGCGCGCGCTCGCCGGCGGGCCGCACCGTCGGCAGGTCCGAGCCGCCCGCGGCGACGTTGCTCGCGACCGCGAGCAGGAGCGTCGACTTGCCGACGCCGGGCTCCCCGGCGAGGAGCACGACGGCGCCCGGGACGATGCCGCCACCGAGGACACGGTCGAACTCGGAGACGCCGGTCGGGGTGGCGCGGGCCGCCTCGACGCTGATCTCGCCGATGGGGCGCGCGGGGGAGCGGCTCGGCGTCACGGCCGTCGTGCGCGGCCCGGAAGCGGCCGGCGCGTCCTCCGTCACCGTGCCCCACTCCTGGCACTCGCCGCAGCGGCCCACCCACTTGGCGGTGGTCCACCCGCACTCGCTGCAGCGGTAGGCGGGGCGGGCGCGCTTGCCGGCCGCGGAGCGGGCCTGGGCGGTCGAGGAGGTCACGCGCCCAACCTAGCCACGACCCCCGACACCGCCCGCGCCCGCCGCGCCCGCCGCGCCGGGCGCACGGCCGCGCGGGATGCTGGAGCCATGCGCCGGCTCCCGCACGACAGCCCGTGGTGGACGCTCATCCTCACGGTCGCGTCGACGACGGCGTGCCTCACCGTGTACTACGGCGTCCCGCTCCCGCGCGACGCGGCCCCGGAGGTCGTGCAGGTCGTCGTCTTCGCAGCGGGGCTCGGCCTGCTGTGCGCGCTGCTCGTGGTCCAGGTGCGTCGCCAGCTGCGCGCATGGGCGACGCCGAGCGTGCGCGTGCAGTCCGTGATGGGCCTGCTCCTGCCGGTCGTCACGTTCTTCGCGCTCGCCTACTACCTCATGGCCGACCAGTTCGTCGGGATCGAGAACCGGACGGACGCGCTGTACTTCGCGGTCGTGACGCTCGGGACCGTCGGGTTCGGCGACGTCCACCCGACGGGCGAGGCGGCGAAGATCGTCACGATGGTGCAGATCGCGCTCGACCTCGTCGTCGTCGGCGTGCTCGTCTCCATCGCGACGTCGCGCGCGCAGGCTCGCGTCGGGCGGCGCGAGGGGTCGCCGCATCCCGAAAAGTAGCGGCTCGACGTTTCCGCGGCGCGCGCGGGCCCGGCGCCCCGTCACGGCCGACGCGGCGCGCCGTCCTGCGGTTCTCCGGCGAGTCACCGAGCCGTCTGCGGCCGCGGGCGCCGAAACCTCCGCCAGCCTCACCGAAAACCATTGCGATCATGTTTCCGGATATGGCATGGTCGGCAGCGGACGACCGGCTCGACGACGAGAGGTGCACGCCCGTGACGACGCGAGCGCGACCACCGCCCCCCGACGTACCCGCGGTGCCGCCACGACGGCGGTGACGCGACGGCGGTGACGCGTCCGACCCCCGCCCGGCGGGGGCGTCGCCGCCGTCCCCGACCGCACCGCACGCGGTCGGACGCCCGCCGGCACGGGCCCCACGACCGTGCGCCCCGGGAGCCGAGGGAACTCCCGGGGCGCACGACCTCCCCGCACGACCCGCCGGCCCGCGCCGTGCGCGGCCCCGACCGTCAGGAGACCAGGCCATGACCGACAGACCCACCACCCGGCCGTCGCGCGGGCGCAGCCGCGCCCGGGCGGTCGCTTCCGCGCTGTGCGCGGCGCTCGCGCTCACCGGGCTCGCGGCGACCGCCGCGCCGGCGGCCGCGGCCGACCCGTACACGTTCACGAGCACGCAGAACCCGATCCTCGGCGACGGCAGCTACTACTCGGCCGACCCGGCGCCGCTCGTCGTCCCGGCGGGCGCTCCCGGCAACGACACCGCGACCGACCAGCTGTACGTCTACACCGGGCACGACGAGGCCGGCCCGACGCGCAACGACTTCGTCATGAACGAGTGGGGCGCGTTCGTGACGAGCGACGTCGACGCGGGCGAGTGGACCCACCACCCGTCGCTCATGCGGCCCGAGCAGGTCTTCGACTGGGCCACGCCGGGCCGTGCGTACGCGGGCCAGGTCGTCCGGGGCGTGGACGGCCGCTACTACTGGTACGTGCCGGTCAACGAGGCGGACAGCCCTGCGAGCGACGCGTTCGGCATCGGCGTCGCGGTCTCGGACACCCCGACCGGTCCGTGGACCGACCACGTGGGCGGACCGATCATCTCCCAGCGCGTGCCGACGCCGAACACGATCCACAACATCGACCCGACGGTGCTCGTCGACGGCGAGGGCGACGACGCCCGCGTCTACGTCTGGTGGGGCAGCTTCTCGAACCTGCGCATGCTCGAGCTCGCGCAGGACATGAAGACCCCGGTCGGGCAGGTCCGCACGGTCACCGGTCTCACCGGCTTCTTCGAGGCGGCGTGGGCGTTCGAGCGCGACGGGACCTACTACCTGGCGTACGCCGGCAACAACGCCGGGCCGACGTCGTCGTGCACGCCCGCGAACTACCACGCGTGCATCGCGTACGGCACGGCGACGTCGCCGCAGGGCCCGTGGACGTACCGGGGGACGATCCTCGCGCCGGTGTCGTCGACGACGAGCCACCCCGGCATCGTCGAGCTCGACGGCGAGTGGTGGATCGCGTACCACACGGCCGACGCCGAGGGCGGCAACCACTTCCGCCGCTCGGTCGCGATCGACCGCGTCGAGTGGGACGACACCCAGTCGCCCCCGCGCATGAAGCAGGTCGTCACGACGCCGCCGAAGGTCAAGGACACGACCCCGCGGGCGAACGTCGCGCAGGAGGCGACGGTCACGGTGTCGAACGAGCCCGTGCCCACGCAGTACTGGAAGAAGGCGCTCAACGACGAGATCGTGCGGCCCAACCCGCTGCCCCCGGACATGTGGGGCACGTGGACGGGGAGCAACCCGCCGCAGCAGTGGGTCCAGTACACGTGGGACCAGCCGATGCGTCTCGCGGGCTCGCAGATCGAGTTCTGGAACGACCAGCCGCAGGGCACGGGGGTCGGCGTCGCGGCGCCCGCCTCGTGGCGCATCCAGTACTGGGACGCGTCCGGCGGCGGCACGTGGGTCGACGTGTCGAACCCCAGCGGGTACGGCACCGGCACGAGCGGCTTCCAGACGACGACGTTCGACCCGGTCACGACGACGCAGCTGCGCGCGGTCCTCGACGCCTCGACGAACGGCAGCACGTACTCGGCCGTCGCGGTCGAGGAGTGGAAGGTCCTCGCGGAGCAGCCCGCCGCCGTCGACCCGCCCGGCGTCACGGTCGAGGTCGGCGAGACCGACCTGCCGGGCACCGTCCCGGTGACGTTCCCGGGCGGCGAGACCCTCCAGGTCCCCGCGTTCTGGGACGAGGTCAGGGCCGACGACGTCGCCGCGCCGGGCACGTTCGCGGTCGAGGGCTCGGTGCTCGGCTACGCGGGCGGGCGCGTGAGCGTCGACGTCACGGTGATCCCGGCGGGGGCGGCCGAGGGCGACGGGACCGCGCCGACCCTCACGCTCACGCCGCTGGGCAGCGCGGGCAGCGCCGGCTGGTTCCGCTCGGACGTGCGCGTGCGGGTCGACGCCGTCGACGACTCGGGCGGCCGCGTGGTCCTCGCCACCACGGTGGACGACGGCGCCCCGGTCACCACCGAGCCGACGCGCACGACCGAGGTCGCGGTGGCCGGCGACGGCGAGCACCGGGTGCTCGCGACGGCGACCGACCGCGCGGGCAACGTCTCCGCGGAGTCGGCGCTCGACGTCCGGATCGACCGCGTCGCCCCCGTGAGCAGCGGGACGCTCGACGAGGCGGCCCGGACGGTGACGGTCACCGCGACGGACGCGACGTCCGGCGTCGCGCGCGTCGAGTACGCGATCGGCACGGGCGCGTGGCAGGCGTACGAGGGGCCGGTCGCGGCACCCGACACGAACCAGCACCGCGTGTCGTTCCGGGCCGTCGACGTGGCGGGGAACGCCGAGACGCCGCGGTCCGTGACGATCCCCGCCGACATCTCCGGCCCGCTCACGGGCAACGTCGCGCCGATCGCCACCGCGAGCGCGTCGTACACCGCCGGCTGGAACAGCGTGGGCGCGCTCAACGACGGCGCGGACCCGGCCGACCCGAGCCAGGCCCAGATCTGGGGCACGTGGTCCGGCAACCGGCCCGCCACCCAGTGGGTGCGGTACGACTGGTCCCGCCCGGTCCGCCTCACGGGAGCCGAGCTGAAGTTCTGGCGGGACTCGAACCCGGGCAGCGGCGACGGCGTCGTGCGCCCGGACTCCTGGCTGCTCGAGTACTGGGACGACGCGGCGCAGGCGTGGGAGCCCGTGGCGGACCCGTCCGGCTACGGGACCAGCACGACCGCGTTCAACACCGTGACGTTCGAGCCCGTCACGACGTCGCGCCTGCGCGCGACGTTCACGGCGAACGGCAACGGCACCACGTACTCCGCCGTGGCGGTCACGGAGTGGCGCGTCTTCGCCGACGACCCGGGCACCGGCGGGCCGGGGCTCCCCGTCACGGCCACTGCGCAGGCGCGCTGCCTCGCGGGGAAGGCGTACGTCGCCGTGGTCGCCGCCAACGGCCACGACGCACCCGTCGACGTGGTGCTCGACACGCCGTGGGGCACGCGCGAGGTCGCGGGCGTGGCGCCGGGGAAGAACGCCTACCAGTCGTTCGCGGTCCGGGCCGCGGACGTCGCGGCGGGCACCGTCACCGTCCGCGCGACGGGCACGGCCGACGGGGCGGAGGTGACGACGCAGGTCTCGGCGGAGCACGGCGCGGTCGCCTGCGGGTGACCGGTCCGCCGGGCACCGGGACGCAGGGCGGGTGAAGCCGCACGGCGCGTGCCCGACACCCCGCGCCGGCGCGGGGTGTCGGGCACGCGCGCCGGGGGAAGGTTGGCGCGCGGCCAGGGGGTTTTTTACAGAACTCGGCCCACGCGCCCGGGGCGAGGAGGGGTTTGGGGGGGTGT
>NZ_JAAFAN010000071.1:0-19584 GCF_010287905.1 Cellulosimicrobium composti | reverse complement strand
CCCCGGCGCCCCCCCCGGCGCGGGGCCCCCCCCGCCCCCGGGGGGGTTGGTGTTTTTCGCCGGCTAAAAACCACCCCAACCCGGGCGCTCGACCGCGAGAAGGGCCGTACTCGCTGCGAGACTGTTCCGGTGACCACGCCGACCCCCGACGACCGGCCCGTCGCCGGCGTCCTGCTCACGCCCGGGGCCGGCGCGAGCCGCGACCACCGCGCGCTCGTCGCGATCGACGACGCGCTCGCCGCGCTCGACCCGCCCCTGCCGGTGCGCCGCGTCGACTTCCCCTACCGGATCGCCGGCAAGCGGATGCCCGACCGGCCACCGGTCGCGGTCGCGCACGTGCGCGACGAGGCGGAGGTGTTCGCCGCCGAGCTCGGCACCACGACCGACCGCCTCGTGCTCGGCGGGCGGTCGTACGGCGGGCGCATGTGCTCGATGGCCGTCGCCGAGGGCCTGCCCGCGGCCGGGCTCGCCCTCGTCAGCTACCCCCTGCACCCACCGGGCAAGCCCGAGCGGCTGCGGACCGAGCACCTCCCCGACCTCCGCGTGCCGGTCCTGTTCGTGTCGGGCCGTACCGACCCGTTCGCGACACCGGACGAGCTCGCCGAGCACACCGCCGTGATCCCCGGGCCGGTCACGCGCGTGGAGCTGCCCGGCGCGCACGACCTCAAGGGCCAGGACGCCGCGGTCTGCGAGGCCCTCGTCGCGTGGCTCGCGACGATCGGCACCTGACCAGCCGTCGCCACCGGCCGCCCGACCGCCGGAGCCGCCCGGCCCGCGCGACGAGCCCCGACGACAGGGCTTTCCTGTGGCACGGCCGCACTGCGTACGATGTGCCGCGGACCACGCTCGTGCCGATCCGGAGGTGATGATGCGCGCCGCTGGCCGTCTGCTCGCCCTCGCGACCCTCGGGGTCGTCACGGCCGCGGTGACGGCGGCCCCGGCGGCCGCCGAGGACCGCGACGGCGGGGGCGGCCTCACCGTCACCGTGGACGCCGTGACGTTCGACCCGAGCAGGCTGCGCGACGCCTCCGGGTGGCTCGGGTACGTCGTCACGAGGCCCGACGGGTCGCACGCCCGCAGCCTGGGCGACGGCTACTCGCGCGAGGACGCGGCCGACGGCGTCCTGGAGCTCGACGTGCCCCGCCGGGGCCCGTACCAGGACGGGTACTGCATCAGCTGGGTGCTCGTGACGGGCATCGACCGGCAGTTCGCCGGGTGGAACGGCGACGCCGCGGTCTGCACGACGGCGGCCGCCTCGCCCGCTCCCGCACCCACGACGCCGCCCACGACGCCGACCCCCGCGCCGTCGACCGAGGCCCCCACGCAGGCCCCGCCGCCCGCCGACACGCCCGCCCCGGCGACCGAGGAGCCACGGGAGCCCGTGGCCGCGCCCGAGCCGGAGACCACCGCGGAGCCGACGCCGGACCCGACGCCCGAGGCGCCCGTCGAGCCGACCCCGACCGCGGAGCCCTCGACCCCGGAGCCGGAGCCCTCGCGCACGCCGCTCGTGTCGGTGGCGGAGCGCATGCCCCCGCCCCCGCCCGCCGCGGAGTCCTTCCCGGTCTTCGCCGTGGTCGGTGTCGGCGGCCTCGTCGCCGCCGCGGCCGGCGGCGCGATCCTCCTCCTGCGCCGCGTCGGCTGAGCCGTCAGGCGCGCGGTGCGGGCGACGCCCCGTTCCGTGCCGCCCGCCGCTCCCAGCGCGCGCGCTCGTCCACGTCGCCCGCCGTGTAGTCGGCGTCGTCGGGGTCGTGGGCGGCGACCACGGGGCGCCCGGGGGCCGTCGCCCGGTCGCGGCGCCGGGGCGTCCCGGTCGCGCGCGCCGTCGTCCTGGGGGCCGGCAGGGTGTCGACCATCACGTGTCCTCGTCTCGTCCGGCGATCCTCGCCCCAAGACAACCCTGCCCGGGCAGACGCCCGGTGACCGGGCGCTGTCCTGCGGGCGAACTCTCCGGGACGACGCCCGACCGCGCCGGGCGCTGCCGCCGGGCGTCGCCGCCGAGCGAGGCCGGACGACCGTCGGACCGGCCGCACCCGGCCCACCCTGCCGGACGACACCCGGGAACGACGAAGCCCTGGCCAGCGTTTCCGCTGGCCAGGGCTTCGTGTCGGAGCCGCCTGTGGGAATCGAACCCACGACCTATTCATTACGAGTGAATCGCTCTGCCGACTGAGCTAAGGCGGCGTGCTGCACCCCGGTCCGCTCCGCGAACCGCTGGCAACGAGCGCCTACTGTACCCAACGACCGGGCCAGATTCCAAAGCGGCCCCGTGGACCGCCCGCGGGCGCTCTCCGCGTCAGCAGCGCAGCCCGTCCTCGGGCACCGTGCCGTCCACGAGGTAGGCGTCGACGGCGTCGCCCACGCACGCGTTGGAGCGCCCGTACGCGGTGTGGCCCTCGCCCTCCCACGTGAGGAGGACGGCCGAGTCGAGCGTGTCCGCGAGACCCTCCGCCCACACGTACGGGGTGGCCGGGTCGTTGGTCGTGCCGATGACGACGATCGGCGCGGCACCCTCGGCGTGCAGGTCGAACTCCGGCTCGGCGGCGGGGAACGGCCATCCCTCGCACGTGAGCCCGCCGAACGCGAAGAACGTGCCCATCGTCGGGGCGGCCTCCTCGAGGCGCTCGAGCTGGGCCTGCATCGCGGCGGGGTCGTCGTCCTGACGGCCGTCGAGGCAGTTGACCGCGCGGAACGCCTCGGTCGAGTTCGAGGAGTACGTCCCGTCGGGGTTGCGGTCGTTGTAGAAGTCGGCGAGGTAGAGCAGCAGGTCGCCCGTGCCCTCGTCGAAGGCCTCGGTGAGCGCCTGCGTCAGCACGGGCCAGCTCTGGTCGTTGTACAGGGTCACCGCGACGCCGTAGAAGGCGAGCGTCTGCGTCACGCGGCGCCCGGAGTCGGTGCGCAGCGGGTTCGACCTCGCGGCGTCGAGCAGCGCCCGGACCTGGCGCATGCCCTGGTCGGCGTCGCCGCGCAGCGGGCACCCCTCGCCCGCCTGGCAGTCCTCGACGTACGCGCGCAGCGCGTTCTCGAAGCCGACGGCCTGCTGCTCGGAGATCGTGTCCGGGTCGAGCGACGTGTCGATCGCGCCGTCGAGCACGAGGCGTCCCACCTTGTCCGGGAAGAGCCCTGCGTACGTGGCGCCGAGCTGGGTGCCGTACGAGTAGCCCAGGTAGGCGAGCTTCTCGTCGCCGAGCACGGCCCGCAGCATGTCCATGTCCCGTGCGGCGCTCTGGGTGTCCACCTGGCCGAGGAGGTCGCCCGTGTTCTCGGCGCACGCCTCGGCCCAGGCGCGGCGGTCCTCCGCGAGCGCCTCGAGCCCCGCCTCGTCGGTGTCGAAGTCGCGCGAGAGCGACTCGTCCTTGGCCGCGTCGTCGAGGCACACGACGGGCGAGGACTCGCCGACGCCGCGCGGGTCGAACCCGACGAGGTCGTAGGCCTCGGTGACGCGGTCGCCGACCATCGGGGCGAGGCTCGTGACGAACTCGATGCCGGACGCCCCGGGTCCGCCGGGGTTGGTGAGCAGCGAGCCGATGCGCTCCCCGCTCGCGGGCCGGCGCTTGACCGCGAGCTCGATCTCGCCCGCGGACGGGTCCTGCCAGGAGAGCGGGGCACGCGCCGTCGCGCACTCCCAGCCCGCGCCGCAGTCCTCCCACGCAAGGCTCTGCCCGTAGAAGTCCTCGAAGCCCTCCGGGCCGGTCTCGCCCGTGCCCGACGCGGAGGTCGCGACGTCCTCGACGGGGGTCTGCTGCTTGGGCGGCACCGAGCACGACGCCGCCACGAGGGCCAGCACGAGGGTCACGGCGCAGGCCAGGGCACGTCGAGCGGGGCGCGAGGCGGGGGACGTCGTCACCCGGACACGGTAGCCGCTCCCCCGGTGCGCGCAGGACGGTCGGCCGGTCGCGGAGCCGTCCTTTCACGCGCTCTTCACGGCGCGGGTCGCTACTCCTCGACCCAGGCCCACTCGCCGGCGGCGCCGTCCGCGGCGGGCGGTACGACGACGGTCCCGCGGTCCCCGAGCACGACGCTCACCTCGGCGCCCGGGTCGACGTCGTCCGGCACCCCGACGACGGACGTCGCGGGCACGTAGTCCATGGTGCACGGCGTGGTCGGGTCGATCTCGACGAACGTCACCACGACCTCGTCCCCCCGGACCGCGGCCTCGTCCTCGGCGAGCACCGGGCAGCTGCTCGACCCGTAGGAGACGACGAGCAGGAGCCCGGGCTCGGCGCTCCAGGCCGCGCCGGTCCCGCCCTCGGCGGGCGCGTCCACGCCGGGCGGCAGACCCGTGCCGTGCGCCCCGGCCACGACGTCCATCGTCGCGGCGTCCGGCAGGCCCTCCTCCTCGCCGGTCGCGTCGTCCGACGGCTCGTCGGACGGCTCGTCGCTCGGCTCGGGCGACTCCTGCGTGGTGGCGGTGCCGTCACCGCCGCCGTCGGTCTCGGACGCGCACGCGCCGAGCAGCGCGACGGCGAGGGCGAGGCCGAGCGCGGACGCGGCACGGGCGGGGCGGGGCGCGGGGCGACGGGCGGGGGTCATCGGGACTCCTCGGTCGGCGGCGGGTGCGACCATCGTGCTCCCCGGCCGGGCGTTCTGCGCGGCGAACCGCTGGCGCGTCGCCGGGTGGGCCGCGCCCGGTTCACCCCGCCTCGCCGGGCACGAACCGCCCCGCCTCGCTAGGTTCGCCGTGACGGCGCGCGGCAGCAGGCCGTGCGCGCTACGGGGATACGTCGAGAAAGGGCGCGACCGTGGACTTCTGGGACTTCTTCTGGCTGCTCGTGTGGAGCTTCTTCTTCATCGCCTACCTCATCGTGCTCTTCCAGATCATCGCGGACCTGTTCCGCGACCATGAGCTGTCCGGGTGGTGGAAGGCCGTGTGGATCATCTTCCTCATCTTCCTGCCCGTGCTGACCTCGCTCGTCTACCTCATCGCCCGCGGTCGCGGCATGGCCGAGCGGCAGGCCGCGGCGGTGGCCCAGGCCAAGCACGAGACCGACTCGTACATCCGCCAGGTGGCGCACACGTCACCGGCCGAGCAGATCTCGCACGCGAAGTCCCTCCTGGACTCGGGAGCCATCACCCCGGAGGAGTTCGCCCAGCTCAAGGCGAAGGCGCTCGCCTGACGCGACGTCACGCCCGACGGGCCGGGTGCACCCGCGTGCGGGCGCACCCGGCCCGTTCCACGATCGAGGCATGACCCGCTTCGGCTACACCCTCATGACCGAGCAGTCCGGCCCGCGCGCGCTCGTGGAGCACGCGGTCGACGCGGAGCGCGTCGGCTTCGACTTCGAGGTGATGAGCGACCACTACTTCCCGTGGCTCGACGCCCAGGGCCACTCCCCGTACGCGTGGAGCGTGCTCGGCGCCGTCGCCCAGGCGACCGAGCGCGTCGGGCTCATGACGTACGTGACGTGCCCGCTCATGCGCTACCACCCGGCCGTCGTCGCGCAGAAGGCCGCGACGGTCGCGCTCCTGTCCGACGACCGCTTCACCCTCGGGCTCGGCGCGGGCGAGAACCTCAACGAGCACGTCGCGGGCGAGCGCTGGCCCGCGGTCGGCGAGCGGCACGACATGCTGGAGGAGGCGGTGGAGATCATCCGGTCGCTGCTCGACGGCGAGCGCCTCACCTTCGAGGGGGTCCACTACCGGGTCGACTCCGCGAGGCTGTGGGACCTGCCCGACGAGACGGTGGAGATCGGCGTCGCCGTGTCGGGGCCGCAGTCGGTCGAGCGGTTCGCGCCGCTGGCCGACCACCTCGTGACCACGGAGCCCGACGCGGACGTGGTGCAGCGGTGGTCCGCGGTCCGGGGCCGTGCCGACCTCGCCGCGTCGCGCGTCGTGGGGCAGATGCCGATCTGCTGGGACCCGGACGAGGAGGTCGCCGTCGCACGGGCGCACGAGCAGTTCCGCTGGTTCGGGGGCGGCTGGCGCGTCAACGCGGACCTGCCGACGACGGAGGCGTTCGACGCGGCGACGGCGTTCGTGCGCCCGGAGGACGTGGCGGAGGCGATCCCGTGCGGCCCCGACCTCGACGCGGTCGTCGAGGCGGCGTCCGCCTGGTGGGAGGCCGGGTTCACCGACCTGGCGCTCGTCCAGGTGGGCGAGGTCGGGCAGCGCGAGTTCCTCGCGGACGCCGCGGGGCCGCTGCTGGAGAAGCTCCGCGCGGCGGCCCCGACGGCGTAGCGCGTCAGGCGCGCGCCGCCTCGGGCGCGTACGAGCCGGACTCGAGCTCGTCGGCGAGCGTGCCGCGGCGCGGGCTCCACCCGAGCTCGACGGAGCGCTGCGCGCGCGGCGCCTGGTCGAGCAGGAGCGCGTCGGCGAGCGCCGCGCCGAGCCGCTCGCGCGTCTGCTCGACGGTCTGCGGCACGACGACGCCGCCCAGCCCCGCGGCCCGGCTCGCCGCCTCGCCGAGCGAGCGGACGGTCGGGTTCTCGGCCGTCGTGCCGAGCAGGTGGCCGCGCGCCCCGCGCTCGAGGGCGAGCGCGTAGAGCTCGGCGAGGTCGTCGACGTGCACGACCGACCACCGCTGCGTGCCGTCGCCCACGAGGGCGAGCCCCGTGCCGTCGGGCCCGTCGACCCGCGGCGCCCCGGCGAGGAGCGTCGGCAGGCCGCGCCCGTGCCCGTAGACGACGCCGGGCGCCACGACGGACGCGACGACGTCCTGCGCGAGCAGGTGCTCCTCGACGGCGACGCGCCACGCGACGATCGCGGGCGGGTCGGCCGGCGCGTCGTCGGTGCCCCCGGCGCCGCTGCCGTGCTTCCACACGCCGCTCGTGTGCACGAACGGTCGCGTCGTGCCGCCGTAGGCCCGCGCGACGGCCGCCACGACGGCGCGGTCGAGGGCCTCGTTCGTCCCGTCGTCGGGCGCCGCGGTGTGGATCGCCCCGTCCGTCGCGGCGAGCGCGGCGGCGAGCGCGTCGACGTCGTGCACGTCCGCGTGCAGGGGCGTCGCCCCGGCGTCCGCCACGGCCGCGGCGGACGCCTCGGACCGCACGAGCGCGGTGACCTCGTGCCCGCGGTCGCGCAGCTCCCGCAGCACGGCCGACCCGATGAAACCGGTCCCACCGGTGAGCAGCACCTGCATGTCGTACCTCCCGTGTCGTTCGGCGGCCGGCTCTCGGCCGAGCGGCACGGTATCCGACAGGTACTGGTGACTTCACCGTGCCATACTTCCCGGATGGATACCATGGCGCGCTCCCGGGGCCGACGGGGCGGCGACGACGTCTCGCCTGGTGGACCGGACGTCTTCTCGGTCGACTGCCCGAGCCGCCTCGTCGTCGAGCGGATCGGCGACAAGTGGACGCTGCTCGTCTTCATGGCGCTGCGCCGGCGCGTGCTGCGGTTCGGCGAGCTGCGCGACCTCGTGGGTGCCGTGACGCCGAAGGTCCTCACGCAGACGCTGCGCTCGCTCGAGCGGGACGGCCTCGTCACCCGCACCGTCTACGCCGAGGTCCCCCCGCGCGTCGAGTACGCGCTCACCGACCTCGGGCGGTCCCTCCTCGGCCCGATCGACGCGATCCGCGCGTGGTCCGAGGAGAACGGCGAGCGCATCGCCGCGTCGAGGGCGGCCGCCGCCGCCCGAGTCGGCGCGTGAGCGCACGCCGCCGCACCCACGCCGCCAGCCGCCTCCCGGCGCTCCCCTGTTCCTGTTCGCTCTCGCGGTCGGCGCGGCGTCGTCCACCGTGCCCGGACGCCTCGGCGACCGCCTCGACGCGGTCGCGACGGTCCTCGTCGCGCTCGCGGTCGTGGCCGTCCAGGCGCTCGTCGACCGTCGGCAGCGCCGACGTCGCGGACAGGACCGTGGCGGTCGCGCACCGCTCGGGAGCGCGCGGGTCGACCCCGGGCGCCGCCGCTGAGGGCGGGCGCCTGCGACGCTCGTCGGGGCGTCAGCCCTGAGGCCGCAGCGCGACGACCATCGCCTCGACCGCGAGCAGCGGGGCCACGTTGCCCTCCAGCCGCTCGCGCGCGACGCCGATCGCGTCCATCCTCCGCACCGTCTGCTCGGGCGTGGAGTCCTCGGCGAGCGAGCGCACGGTCTCGGCGAGCTCGGTGTTGACGAGCTCGACGTCCGCGCCGAGCTGGACCACGAGCACGTCGCGGTAGAGCGAGAGCAGGTCCACCATCGCGCGGTCGAGCACGTCGCGCTGGTGCCGCGTCGCGCGCCGCTTCTGGTCCGCCTCGAGGTCGCGCAGCTGGGAGCGCAGGCGCGGCGGCAGCGTCTCGCCGTCGGCGACGCCGAGCGTGCGCAGCAGCTCGGCCTTCTCCGCCGCGTCGCGCTCCTCCGTCGCCGCCTTCGCCTCCGCCTGCGCGAGGTCCACGAGCTCGCCCGCCGCGAGCACGGCGTCACCCACGCCCCGCACGCGACGCGCGAGCGAGAGCACGGACGTCCGCCGCTCGCGCGCGCCCGCGTCCCGCGCGAGCCGCCGCGCGAGCCCGATGTGGCTCTGCGCCGCGCGCGCCGCCACGAGCGCGACGTGCTCGTCGACGCCGTCGCGCTGCACGAGCAGCCCGGCCACGGCCTCGACGGGCGGCACGCGCAGCACGACGCCCCGGCACCGCGACCGGATGGTCACGAGCACGTCCTGCGGGCTCGGCGCGCACAGGATCCACACCGTGTGCGGGGACGGCTCCTCGATCGCCTTGAGCAGCACGTTCGTCGTGCGCTCCGCCATGCGGTCGGCGTCCTCGACGACGATGACGCGACGCCGGCCCTGCGAGGGGCTGCGGCTCGCGACCGTCACGAGGTCGCGCACCTCGTCGATCCTGATCGTCACGAGCTCGGTCGCGACGAGGGTCACGTCCGGGTGCGTCCCGGCGAGGGTCGTGCGGCACGCGGCGCACCGACCGCAGCCGCCCTGCTCGCACTGCAGCGCGGCCGCGAACGCGCGCGCCGCGTTGGAGCGGCCCGAGCCGGGCGGCCCGGTGAGCAGCCACGCGTGCGTCATCGCGGCCGGGTCGGTCGCCGCGGCGCGCAGCGTCGCGACGGCGTCCTCCTGCCCGACGACGTCGTCCCAGACGCTCATGCGCTCGCCGCCCCGCCCTCGCCCGCGGGGCCCGCGGCGGCACCGGGCGCCAGTCCCCGGCCCGGCTCGTAGCCGATCGCGCTGTCGGAGTCGTCGAAGCCGTCGTCGGGCGCGGCGGCGACCGTGTCCTCGGCCTCCTCGACGACGGGCGTGAGCTCGAGGCGCGCGGCGACGTCCACCCGGATCTGCGCCTGGAGGTCGTCGACGGACGCGGAGGCGTCGAGCACGACCCAGCGGTCGGGGTCCGCCGCGGCGCGCGCGAGGAACGCCTCGCGCGTGCGGCGGTGGAACTCCGAGCCCGCGCGCTCGAGCCGGTCGTGCTGGCGGCGGATCCGCGCGGCGGCCTCGGCCGGGTCGAGGTCGAGCAGGATCGTGACGTCCGGCATGAGGTCCTGGACGGCCCAGCGCGAGATGAGCTCGACCTCGTCCGCGCCGAGCTCGCGCCCCCCGGCCTGGTACGCGACGGACGAGTCGAGGTAGCGGTCCGTCACCACGATGGCGCCGCGCTCGAGCGCGGGGCGCACGAGGCTCGCGACGTGGTGGGCACGGTCCGCCGCGTAGAGCAGCGCCTCGGTGCGCGCGTCCATGTCCTGGCCGTGGAGCACGGCGGCGCGCAGCTCCTTGCCGAGCTCGGTGCCGCCCGGCTCGCGGGTGAGCACGACCTCACGGCCCGTGAGCTCGCCCAGCCACCGCCCGAGCAGGCGCGCCTGCGTCGACTTGCCGACGCCGTCGCCGCCCTCGAAGGAGATGAAGTACCCGGGTGCGCTCACGGCGACCACCCTAGCCGCGACGTCGGACACGCGGCGGGGCTCCGGTGGTCCCCGCCGACCGCGCGCGGCGGCCCGGGATAGCCTCGGCCCATGCCCGACCCCTCGCCCGCTGCCCTGCCGTCCCCCGGCGTCGCGTTCGCCGACCGCACGTTCGACGCCGTGCTGTTCGACATGGACGGCACCCTCATCGACTCCGTCCCGGCCGTCGAGCGGTCGTGGCGGCGCTGGGCCGCGGAGCACGGCCTGCCCGACGCGGACGAGTTCCAGGTCCAGCACGGCACCCCCGCGCGCACGCTCATCGCCGCGCTGCTGCCCGAGGACCGCGTCGAGGCCGCGTACGACCGCATCCACGCGCTCGAGCTCGACGACAACGAGGGCGTGACGATCCTGCCCGGCACGCGCGACGCGCTCGCCGCGCTGCCGCCCGAGCGGTCGGCGATCGTCACGTCGTGCACGCGCCCCCTCGCGGCGGCGCGCATGGCCGCGTCGGGCCTCGTCGCGCCGTCGGTGGTCGTCACGGCCGACGACGTCGCGCACGGCAAGCCGGACCCGGACCCGTTCCTGCTCGGCGCCCGGCGACTCGGCGTGGACCCGCGCCGGTGCCTCGTCGTGGAGGACGCCCCGGCGGGCGTCGCGTCGGGTCGGGCGGCGGGGTGCGCCGTGCTCGTCGTGACCGGCACGCACTCGGCGGACGAGCTCGCGGCCGCGTCCCCGGCGCCCGACGCGCTCGCGGCGGGCCTGGCGGCGGTGCGCTTCGTCGTCGGGCCCGACGGCGTCCGCGTCACCGACGCCTGACCCCCTCGCCGAACATGGGGTTGCCTCCCGTCCTCGTCCCCTGACGCGCCGGAACCGCATGTTCGGCGGGCAGCAGACGCATGCTCGTCAGTAGACGCCCGCGCGCAGCGCGGCGGCGACCACCTTCGACGCGGCGGCGTGGACCTCGGCGAGCTCGTCGAGGCCGAGCCCGGTCGCGGCGACGATCGCGGGCGGGATCCGCTCGGCGTCGCGACGCCGGGCCCGCCCCTCGGCGGTGAGCGTCACGCGGACCTGGCGGCCGTCGTCGGGCGAGCGCGACCGGCGCACGTAGCCGAGGGCCTCCAGCCGCTTGAGGAGCGGCGAGAGGGTGCCGGCGTCGAGGTGCAGCCGGCCCGCGAGGTCGCCCACGGTCGACGTCGCCCCCGCCGCGTCGTCCTGCCACAGCGCGAGGAGCACGAGGTACTGGGGGTGCGTGATGCCGAGCGGCTCGAGGAGCGGCCGGTAGAGGGCGACCATGCCGCGGGCCCCCGCGGAGAGCGCGAAGCACACCTGCGCCTCGAGCGCGAGCGGGTCGACGGTCGCCGCACCCGCTCCGGCCGTGCCCGTGCCCGTGCCCTCGACCTCGTCACCCGCCATGCGCGTCATCGTACCGAGCGGAGCGCTATCCTTGGTACACCAATCATTGGTGCACCAAGGACCGTGCGGGCACCCGCACCCACCCAGCAGCGGAGGACCACCGTGGCGCGGAAGAACGACCGGCGCACGCTCGGCATGCGCATCACCGAGGGCTTCCTGCCGATCTTCGGGCCCGCGCAGGTCGGGCGGCAGGACGCCGACGGGCGCGGCGTGTCCGAGGCCGAGCGCGAGCGCGACCGGGAGCTGCGCACGCGGTTCGAGCGCGTGACCGGGCCCGACGGCCGCACCTACGTCGTCGAGCACACGGACTGACCCGGGCGGGTCCGGAGGGCCGCGCGGGACCGGCGGGTCGCGAGGTCGACCGGTCTACCCGGCCGACCCCGCCGGACCTCACTCGCCCGGGTAGACGACCCCGACCTGGCGGCGCACCTCGTCGAGCGTGCGCATGACCTCGAGCGTCGAGTCCCACGACATGCGGGGGCTCTGCGTCTCGCCCGCGGCGACGCGGCGCGCGACCTCGGCCGCCTGGTACTGCTTGCCCTCGCCCGAGAAGCCGTCGTAGTACCACGACGAGCCGTCGTGGCGGACGACCCGGAACGACGTCGGCGCGTAGAACGCCCCCTCGACCTCGATGCGGCCCGCGGTCCCGGAGACCACGGCCGTCGTCGCGGTCCGCGACCACAGCGTCGTCGAGAGCGTGGCCTGCGCGTCGCCGTAGCCGAGCACGACGCTCACCTGGCCGTCGACGCCCGTCTCGGTGAGCGAGCCCACCGCCGTGACCGACGCGGGCGCGCCCAGGAGGTCGTGCGCGAACGAGACCGGGTAGACGCCCAGGTCGAGCAGCGCGCCGCCCGCGAGCTCGGGTGCGTAGAGGCGGTGCGCCGGGTCGAACGCGAACCACTGCCCGTGGTCGGCGCTGAGGTTGACGACGTCCCCGATCTCGCCGCGCGCGATCACGCCGCGCAGCGCGGCCACGTGCGGCAGGAACCGCGTCCACATGGCCTCCATCACGAACACGCCGGCCTCGCGCGCGGCGTCGAGCACCTCGACGGCCTCGGCCTCGTTGCGTGTGAACGCCTTCTCCACGAGCACGTGCTTGCCCGCGGCGATCGCGAGCAGCGCGTGCTCGCGGTGGTGCGAGTGCGGCGTCGCGACGTACACGACGTCGACGTGCGGGTCCTCGACGAGCTCGTCGTAGCCGTGGTGCGTCGTCGGCACGCCGTGGGCGGTCGCGAAGCGCTCGGCGCGCACGCGGTCGCGCGAGCCGACGGACGCGACACGGCCCTGGGTGTGCACGCGCACGGCCTCGGCGAACGACGACGCGATGCCGCCCGCGCCGAGGATGCCCCACCGGATCGGGGGCGCGGTGCGCGGGTCGGGGACCGTTCCGGTCACGTCGGCGGACAGGTCGGGAAGGGGGTGGACGGCGGACCCTGCCGGGTGCGCGGCCGCCGGGGCGTCGGTGCTCATGGGGCTCACGCTATCCCGCTGACACCGCTGACGGCCGGGCCGTCCGTCCCGCTCCCCCGTACGGGTGGTGCGCACGGCCGCGCCACGCGCCACGATGGGGACCATGACGTCCCCCGCACCCCGGACCGCCGCCCCGACCGACGGCGCGGGCGCGCCCGAGCCGCGCGCGCGGGCCCGCGACCTCGTCAAGGTCTACGGCTCGGGCACGACGGCGGTGCGCGCGCTCGACGGCGTCGACGTCGACTTCGCGCGCGGACGGCTCACCGCGATCATGGGACCGTCGGGCTCCGGGAAGTCGACGCTCATGCACTGCCTCGCCGGTCTCGACTCCCCCACCTCGGGGAGCGTCGTCATCGACGGCCAGGAGATCAGCCGCCTCTCGCAGCGCCGCCTCACGGCCCTGCGTCGCACGCGCGTCGGGTTCGTGTTCCAGGCGTACAACCTCGTGCCGACGCTCACCGCCGCGGAGAACATCACCCTGCCGCTCGACATCGCGCGCGCCCCTGTGGATCGCGCGTGGTTCGACGAGGTCGTCGACGCCGTCGGTCTGCGCGACCGCCTGCACCACCGCCCGGCGGAGCTCTCCGGGGGCCAGCAGCAGCGCGTCGCGTGCGCGCGGGCGCTCGTCTCGCGGCCGTCGATCGTGTTCGCGGACGAGCCGACGGGCAACCTCGACTCGCGCTCCGCGGGCGAGGTGCTGACGTTCCTGCGCCGGTCCGTCGACGAGCTCGACCAGACGGTCGTCATGGTCACGCACGACCCGCGCGCGGCGTCGTACGCGCACCGCGTCGTGTTCCTCGCCGACGGCCGGCTCGCGGGCGAGCTGCACGACCCGACGCAGCAGGACATCCTCGACGCGCTCGCGCTCGCGGCGGACGACGGACCGCCCGCGGCCGGGACCGTCGCCCCGGGCGGTCCGAGCGCGCCGGTCGGGCGCCACGCGGCCCCGGCCGTCCCGGCCGACCCGGCCGACCCGGCATGATCCGCGTCGCGCTGCGGGGCGTGCGCGCGCACGTCGTGCGCTTCGTGCTCTCCGTGCTCGCCGTGACGCTCGGCGTCGCGTTCGTCGTGGGCACGTTCGCGTTCCGCGGCATGCTCTCCTCGACGTTCGAGGACATCATCGCGACCACGCTCACGGCCGACGTCTACGTGCGCGGGTCGCAGGAGGTCGCCGGGGACGCGACCGGACCGGGCGGCGGGGGCGGCGGCGGGACGGGCTTCACGGGCGACCGCACGCTCGTCCCGGCGGACCTGACGGCCGACGTCGAGGAGGTGGACGGCGTCGCGCGCGCCGTCGCGGACGTGTCCGGGCCCGTCGTCCTCGTCGCCGCCGACGGCACCGCCGTCGTCACGACGGGACCGCCCAGCACCGCGTTCTCCGTCGACCCGGAGGACCCGAGCCTCACGCTGCTCGACGGCGCGTGGCCGCAGCCGGGCGAGATCGTGCTCGAGCAGAGCGCGGCGGAGACGGCGGACCTCACGACCGGCGACCCGACGACGGTCGTGCTGGGCGGCGAACCGACGCCCGTGACGGTGTCCGGGGTCTTCGGGATCGAGGCGGCCGCGGCCGGGGCGGTGCTCGTCGGGATCGACGGCGAGACCGCCCGCGAGGTGTACGCACCGGACCAGATGGTGCCCCAGCTCGCGGTGTGGGCGACGCCGTCGTCCGGGCCCGTCGACGAGGACGCGCTCGCGGAGCGCGTCGGGGCGGTGCTGCCCGCGGGCGCGGAGGCCGTGACCGGCGAGCAGGCGCGGGCCGAGGCGAGCGAGGCCGTGGAGGAGGTGCTCGGGTTCGTCGAGACGTTCCTGCTCGTGTTCGCCGCGATCGCGCTCTTCGTCGGGGCGTTCATCATCGCGAACACGTTCGCCATGTCGGTGCGCGAGCGGCTGCGCGAGCTCGCGCTGCTGCGCGCGCTCGGCGCGTCCCCCGGGCAGGTGTTCGCGTCGGTGCTCGTGCAGGCGCTCGTCGTCGGGCTCGTGGGAGGGGGCCTCGGCGTCCTCGCCGGCGCGGGGCTCGTGCGCGTCATCCGGTGGGGTCTCGCGCTCGCCGGGATGGAGTTCTCGGGCCGCGTGCCGCTCGGCGCGCCGCAGGCCCTGGCGGCCGTCGCGCTCGGCGCGGTCGTCAGCGTGCTCGCGGCCGTCCTGCCCGCGCGGCGCGCCGCCGCGATCCCGCCCGTCCAGGCGATGCGCGACGACGTCGCGCCCGACCGCGGGACGGGCCTGCGGGCCGTGGGCGGGACCGTCCTCGTCGCGGCGGGCGCCGGGACCCTCTGGCTCGCCGCGTACCTCGGCGCGTCCGTGGCCGACGCCCCGACCGGCTGGGCGTGGGTCGACGACCTCAGCCCGCGCGTGCTCCTCGGCGTCGGCGCGGGGCTCGTCCTCGTGGGCGTGCTCGTCGGGTCCCCCGCGGTCGCGCGCGGCGTCCTCGCGGTGCTCGCGTGGCCGCTCGTCGTCGCGCTGCGCCCCCTCGGCCGCCTCGCGCGCGGCAACGTCACGCGCAACCCGCGCCGCACCGCGAGCACCGCGGGCGCCCTCCTCATCGGCATGGCGCTCGTGTCCGTGACGGGCGTCATCGCGGCCTCGACGCAGGCGTCGGTGCGGGGCATCGTCGAGAACGAGGTGCGGGCCGACCTCGTGGTCGACTCCGCGACGCTCGTGGTGCCCGAGGGCGCGGTCGAGGCCGTGACCGCCACGCCGGGCGTCGCGGTCGTCGACACCGTGCGGCTCGGGCTCGCGCCGGTCGCGACGGTGGACGGCGCCGGGGACGCGGGCGAGGCGCGCGGCACCGACGTCGCGGGCGTCCCCGCCGGGTTCTTCGACACCGCGCTCGACCCCGTGGCGCTCGCCGGGGACCCGACGTCGACGCTGGAGGACGGGGACGTGGTCGTGCACCGGCGCACCGCGCGCGAGCGCGGCTGGGAGGTGGGCGACTCCGTGCGGCTCGGCGAGGGCGGCGCCGCCGTCGAGGCGCGCGTGGGCGCGGTGATCGACAGCCAGCTCGTCGGGACGGGGATCCTCGTGCGCGACGACGTGTTCGACGCCGTCGTGCCGGCCGCGCAGGCGAGCGTGCGGATCGTCTACGTGTCCGCC
Source organism: Cellulosimicrobium composti (assembly GCF_010287905.1). Taxonomy (NCBI): domain Bacteria; kingdom Bacillati; phylum Actinomycetota; class Actinomycetes; order Micrococcales; family Promicromonosporaceae; genus Cellulosimicrobium; species Cellulosimicrobium composti. Next base: position 3,848 of record NZ_JAAFAN010000071.1, on the reverse strand, counting down.
GCGGACGGCGCGACCACCGCCGACGTGGAGGACCTGCGCGCGTCCCTGACGACCGCCGTCGAGCCGTTCCTCGTCGTGACGGTGCTCGACCGCGAGGACACGGCGTCGGCGTTCGCCGACCAGGTGAACCAGGTGCTCGTCATCCTGTACGCGCTGCTCGCGCTGTCGATCGTCATCGCGCTGCTCGGCATCGTCAACACGCTCGCGCTGTCGATCATCGAGCGCACGCGCGAGATCGGCCTGCTGCGCGCCGTCGGGCTCGGGCGGCTCCAGCTCGCCGGGGTCATCGCGATCGAGTCCGTGCTCACCGCGGTCTACGGGACGGTCCTCGGCGTGGCGACGGGCATCGGGATCGGCGCCGCCCTGCCGGGCGTCCTCGCCGACGAGGGGCTGAGCACGCTCGCCGTGCCGTGGGGGCAGGTGCTCGCGATCCTCGGGGTCGCCGTCGTCATCGGCCTCGTCGCGAGCGTCTGGCCGGCGATCCGCGCCGCCCGCCTACCGGTCCTCGAGGCGGTCACCGTCGAGTGACCGCCCCGGCGTCGAGCGTCACGGCGTGAGCGCGGGCGCGGGCTCCGGGTCCGGGGTGCGGTAGCGGCGCAGCGGGGCGTTGCGCCACGCGACGAGCCCGACGGCGGCGCTCGCCGCGAGCCCGCCCACGACGAGCGCGACCGGCGCGGACGTGAGCGACGCGAGCACGCCGCCCCGGAAGTTCCCGACCTCCGGGCCGGCGACGCCCACGACGTGCTCGACCGAGGAGACGCGGCCGCGGAACTCGTCGGGCGTCTCGAGCTGCACGAGCGCGCCGCGCGTCACGACGGACACCGTGTCCGCGGCGCCCGCGACGGCCAGGCACACGAGCGCGAGCCACAGCGACCCCGCGAGCCCGAAGCCCGCCAGGGCGACGCCCCACGTGGCCGCCGCGGCGAGCTGCAGGGCGCCCGACCGCGTCGCGCGCGTCACCGCGCCCGAGACGACGCCCGCCCCGATGCCGCCCACCGCGACGGCCGAGAGGAACAGGCCCAGGGTGCGCGGGTCGCCGTCGAAGCGGACCTCGTTGACGAGCGGGAAGAGCGAGACGGGCATCGCGAGCACCGTCGCCGCGACGTCGGTCGCGAAGGAGCCGCGCAGCGTCGGCCGGCGCCACACGATCGACCACCCGCCCGCTGCGGCCCGACGGCGCGGCGCGGCTCCCCCGGCCGGCGCGCCGTCGTCGTCGGGCGTGGCGGGGGCTGCCTGGCGCGCCGCGGCACCGGGACCGGCGGGCAGCGGGGGCAGCGGAGGCAGGCGCACGAGGCCGAGGAGCGCGACGGTCGCCGCCGCGGCCTGCACCCCGTACGCGACGGGCAGGTCCCAGCGCGCGAGCACGAGTCCCGCGAGCGCGGGGCCGACGAGCATCGCGACCTGGAACGCGAGGTTCTGCAGCGCGAGCCCTGCCGCGACCTGGTCGGGCGGCAGGAGGCGCGGCGAGACCGTCCGGCGGGCCGGCGACCCGAGCGCGTTGCACGCCGCGCCGAGGCTCACGAGCCCGAGGAGCACCCACACCGAGCGGTTGCCCGCGGCGGCCTGCGCGACGAGGCCGAGCGCGGCGAGCACCTGGCCCGCGGCGGCGAGGCGCATGATCGTGCGGCGGTCGTGGACGTCGGCGAGGTGACCGCCGACGAGGCCGAGCGTGAGCAGCGGGACCGCGCTGGCCAGGCCGATCGTGCCCGTCCACACGGGGCTGCGCGTGAGCTCCCACACCTGGAGCAGCACGGCGACCGTCGCGACCTGGAACCCGAGGCCGCCGACGGCCGAGCCCGCCCAGAGGTCGCGGTAGGCGCGGCTCGCCCGCAGTGGCCGCAGGTCGAGCACGTGGTGGCGCACGTCAGCGGTCCTCCGGTCGGGGGTAGCCCGCGGCGTCGAGACGCGCGGCGAGGCGCTCGCGCAGCGACCGGCGCTCGAGCACGCGCTCGAGCTCCGCGACGACGGCGCTCAGCGCGTGCGGGAGCTCGTCGTCGATCTCGGCGACGGACTCCTCGGTCGCGCGCCACTCGGCCTCGAGGAGCGGGACCAGCTCCCGCGCGCGCTCGGTGAGCGCCACGCGGCGCGTGCGCGCGTCCTCGCCCGGCGCCGTCTCGACGAGACCCTCGCGCCGCATCGCGGTGACCGTCTGGCTCATGGCCGAGTGGGTGCGGCCGAGCGACGCCGCGAGGTCGCGGATCGTCAGCGGCCCGGTGTGCGCGAGGCGGATCAGCGGGTAGACGAAGCGCGGTCGCACGCCCTCCACGCCACGGTCCGTGTAGACGGTCGCGATCTCGTCGTCGAGGCGGCGCAGGAGCGCGTGCAACGCGTCCCAGCGACCGGGGACGGTGGTCGGGTCGATCGATGTCACAGCACTGTTATAACAGCACTCACACGATTGCGGAAGCCACGCCGCCCATCGCGTCGCCTTCCGACGCGACGACCGGCCGCGGCGGACACCCGCCCGCCCGGAGTGCGGGGCCTGGCGCGCATCCGGACTAGGTTGCTCGGCTAACTAGATAGCCGTACTGTCTAGTCATGCGTTTCGACGAGCGTCTCGACCGCGAGCTCCTGCGCGGCGTCCTGCCGCTGTGCGTGCTCGCCGTGGTCGCGACCGACGGACCCACGTACGGCTACGCGATCACGCGCTCGCTCGCCGACGCCGGGCTCGGCACCGTGAAGGGCGGCACGCTCTACCCGCTGCTGCAACGGCTGGAGGACGACGGGCTCGTCACGACCTCCTGGCGCGAGGGCGACCGCGGACCGAGCCGCCGCTACTACGCCGTCACGGACGAGGGCCGCGTCGCCCTCGCGGACGCGGCCGCGCGCTGGGACGCCGTGACGGGTGCGGCGGGCACGCTCCTCGCGGGCTCGGCCGCACCCCCGCACGGCGACGCCGTCGTGCCTCCACGCGGGGACGCACCGCACCGCGGCGCCCCAGAGCACCCGCCCGGCGACCCGGAGGCCTCCGCCGACGCCGCCCACCCTGCCACCACCCCGGGAAGGACCCTCCGATGAGCGACACGAGCCGCTACACGATCGAGCGCCGCCACGCGCCGCACGTCGACCCGCGCTGGGCCGAGGCCCTGCTCCTGGAGCTGCGCCTCCAGGGCGTCGCGGGCGCGCGCATCGGCGCCGTGCTCGCGGAGGTGGACGCCCACGTCGTCGACTCGGGCGAGACCGCGCAGGAGGCGTTCGGCGACCCCGTCGCCTACGCGCGCTCGCTCGACCTGCCGGAGGACCCCGCGCAGTCGAGCTCGTCGATCGGGCGGACCGTCGCCGCCTCGGCCGTGCAGACCGTCGGGATGCTCGGCACCCTCTGGTCGCTGCGGCCCGCGCTCGACGGGACCCCGCTCGTGCTCCCGGCCGGGATGCTGCTCGTCCTCGTCGCCGCGCTCGCGGGCTTCGTCGGGCTGTGGCGTGCCGGCGACCGGGTGCTGCGCGCCGCGCTCGCGCACCCCGTGCTCACCGTCGTCGCGAACATGGTCGTGACGGCCGCGCTCGTGGGCGTCGCGGTCACGCTGCGCGAGCCGGTGGCGACCCTGCCCGCGGTCCCGGTCCTCGCCGGGGCTGCGCTCGCGCTCGTCGTCGGGACCGTCTGGAACCTGCGCCAGCAGGGCACCGGGGACCCCGTCGTCGACCCGCTCGACGACGCACCGGAGCAGCGCACCGACCGGACCGGGCGGTGGGGAGCGCTGCTCCTGCCCGTCGTGACGGTCGTCCTCGGGACGATCACAGTCCTAGCCCGCTGAACCCACCCGCCGCCCAAGCGGGGTTTGGGGGGGGGGGCCGGGGCCCGCCGCCCCCCCCCCCACGGGGGGGGGGGGGGGGGGCGGGGTGGGGGGGGG
>NZ_JAAFAN010000070.1:0-20349 GCF_010287905.1 Cellulosimicrobium composti | reverse complement strand
CGTCGAGTCGGCCCGCCAGGGGTCGGTCGCGCTCGCCGACGGCGTGCGCGGCGTCGCCGACGGTGCCGGCCAGGTCCACGACGGGGCGGCCGGCCTCGCGACGCAGCTCGCCGGCCTCGCCGCCGCGACCGACGACCCCGCGCTCCGGGCGAAGCTCGAGGCGCTCGCCGGTGCGGCCGGCTCCGTCCGCGACGGCGCCGCCCAGGTCGACGCCGGGGCCACCGGGCTCGTGACCGGCGCGGCGTCGCTGCGCGACGGGCTCACGGGCGCCGCCGACGGCGCGAGGCAGCTCGACGCCGGCCTCGCCTCGCTGCGCGCCGGTGCCGCCGAGGTGTCCGCCGGAGCGGCGTCCGCGCACGACGGCGCGACGCAGGTCGCCGGGGGCGCCGCCGCGGTGGCCACCGGCGCGGCGCAGGTGTCCGCCGGCGCGCAGGACCTCGCGCAGGGCACCCAGGCCCTCGCGGGCGGGGCCGAGTCGGTGCTCGCCGGGGCGAGCGACATCTCGACCAACAGCGTGCTCCTCGCCGCCGGGACCAGCGAGCTCGCCGCCGGGTCCGCCCAGCTCGCCGGGGGCGCGAGCGAGCTGCTCGCGGGCTCCTCCGACGTCGCGGCCGGGGCGGCGAACGTCGCCGAGGGCAACGCCAGCGCCGCGACGGCCGCGTCGACCCTCGCGCAGGGCACCTGGACCCTCGCCGACGGCGCCTCCCGGATCGCGGCCGGCAACGCCCAGCTCGCGGCCAGGACGATCGAGCTCGCCACCGGGGCGGCCGAGCTCGCGACGGGCGCGACGGACCTGCGGGGCGGGACGACCCGCGCCGCGGCCGGCGCGGCGGACCTCCGGGCCGGGACGACCCGCGCCGCGACCGGCGCCGCCGACCTGTCCGCCGGGACCGACCGACTGCGCACCGGCGCCGCGGACCTGTCCGCCGGAACCGTCCGGCTGCGGACGGGCGCGGGCGACCTGCTCGACGGCACCACGCGCCTCGAGGACGGCACGCTGCGCCTGCAGAACGGCCTCACGACGCTCTCGACCGGCGCGACGACCCTCGCGGCGGGCAACCTGGCGCTCGCGGAGGGCTCCGCGACGCTCCACGCGGGCACCTCGACGCTCGCCGACGGCGCCGTCGAGCTGCACGACGGCAGCACCCGGATCGCCGAGGGCGCGGCCACGCTGCACACCGGCACCGGCACCCTCTCCGACGGCACGACGGAGCTCAAGGACAGCGTCGAGAACAGCCCGGTCGGACGGCTGTCGCTCGGCATGTCCGCGCTCGTCGGCGGGTCCGTGCTCGCGGGTGTCGCGGGCCTCGGGCTGCGCCGTCGGCTCGCGGCGGTCTGACCGACCGTCTCGCCCGGCCGGGCGGCGCTCGCCGCCCGGCCCACGACTCGGGGGCGGCCTCACGTCGACGGTGCCGCCCCCGCGGGCGGCGGTCCCGGTGGACAGGACTCCGGGACCGCCGCCCTCTTTCGTGCCCTCCGGCGTGGACCCCGGCGGGCGAGGCCGCCGCCCTGGCGGTCCGGCGCCCGTCCCGGCGCGCGCCCCACGGTGCAGCGCCCGGTCAGGGCCGACCGCACTCGGGTGCCGCGCCCGCTCAGGGTCGGCCGTGGCGCCGCGCCGCGGCGTACGCGGGGTCGCGCAGCGCGTCCTCCCACGCGTAGGTGCCGAGCCGGCGCGGGGCGCGCCGCGTGGGGTCGAACCGCACGCGGAGGTCGTCGCCGTCGTGCTCGGCCTGCTCCGGGCCGTGCAGCTCGAGCGCGCCGAACCGGTGCCACTGCCCGAGCGGCGTCGCCTCCAGCACCTCGAGCACCGGGACGCCCCGGGCGCGCGCCGCGTCCCGGTCCGGCCGCAGCGCGAGCACGCGCGGCCCGTGCGGCGACCGCAGCGGCATGAGCGTCGAGAACCACCCGCCCATCGGCTCGCGCCGCAGCAGCATCGCCCAACGCGTGAGACGGCCGCGGCCGGAGGAGGAGAAGAGGACGTCCTGCAGCGCGCCGTCGTCGGTCCAGCGCACCGCGACCCCGACGACGTCCGGCCAGCCGCGCGGGGCACCCGCTCCGAGTGAGACACGCACCGTCGCCGGGGTCCGGCCCTGCGGCACGACGGCGGCGCCCGCATCGTCCTCCGCGACCACGAGCGTCGCGCGCAGCAGCACTCCCCGCGCGTGCATCGGCCGCCCGCGGCGCACGCGCGCCACGGTCCCGGTCACCGCCGCGAGCGCCGCCCCGGCGGGCCGCGCGACCGCCTCCACGAGTCCCGTCACCCCGCCACCGTCGCACCGCCCCGGGTCGCCCGCACGGCTGCGCACCGGGCGCGCGCCGCGTCCCGCTGTCGCGGCACCCGAGGCGACGACACAGATGGCCGCTACGCCGACACGTTGCAGTTCCTCGACGACGCCGACCACGACCTCGGGCGCCTGCTCGTGCTGTGCCGGGATCACGCCCTCGTCGTGAACACCGCGCGCGTTACGCAGCTCTGCGGTGTCGAAGCGACGTCCGTCGAATGATCTCGGTTGGTGGGAACTCGTCGACGTCCGCCGGCTACGTCTCATTTCAGCTCCCGCCGCACACGACAGCCACCAGCCAAGACCAGCCGCACGGCACGACGTACACCGCGAACCGGCAACAGGTGATGGGTGACCTCGCGGCCACGATGGCGTGGTTGAGCGAGGTCAGCGCTAGACACGTAAAGACGTAAGGACTGGGGCACCTCGGCCAGCGCATCGAGGGCTCGGGCTCGGTAGCGCTGCCCGGACCGGGTGCTCACCGGGCGGCCACGACGCGTCAGTTCGTCGGCCAGGCTAGCGCCGGTCACGTCGGGGTTCTCGCGCGCCACCTCGACGGACAGGGCCAGCGTTTCCGGTCCGGCGTCGGTCGAGTCGACGCCTCGACGGGGAACAGCGCCGGCTGGCGGCTGGCCGTCCGGCATCGAAACCGTGCGCTGCGCGACTACGCTGAGCCCGCGCCCGTGCTTGCACGCCGCGGCCTACCGATCGTGCGGCCCGAAGAACCCCTTCCCGAACTTGCGTGGCTCAACAAGCGGCAGACCGGAGAGGCCCGCGTCGCCGGCGAGGCTCTTGCATGGGCCGGGCGAGCCGGTCCAGGTGCGCTTTCTCGACCCGAACGGGCGCGAGGGCTGGGTCTGGCTCTGGGCTGACGCCGCTGAGCGCGCGCGGGGCTGTGGGCCAGACCCAGTACCGTCCCCTCTATGGGCAAGAGCAGCCAGAAGAGCCAGGCGGAGGCAGAACCTCCCCCCAGCGAGGACGCCTACGACATCGTCTTTTACGTGCACGACGACGAGAGCATGCCCGCAGAGGACTTCCTCGACTCCTGCCCCGACTCGGTGCAAGACGACTTCGCGGCGATCCTCATTGCCGTAGCCACCTCGCCTCCCCACAAGTTCGCTGGCGGTGGGATGTGGGAGGCGATGCACGGAGACATGAGGGGGTGGTACGAGGCTCGGAAGGACTTCCAGCGTCGCCACTACCGGCTCTTCTGTCTTCTGGACACCAAGGCTAGAAGTCGAGCGAAGCCGCTCCTGGTCGTCGTCGACGGCCGCGACAAGGCCCGCGGCACGGTGATCGACGACAAGGAGCACAAGAAGATCCGTTCTCTCGGGGAGCGGTACCGCAAGACGCAGCCCCGCCCGATCGCCTAGCGATCGGACGGGGCTTTGGAGAGTCGTGCGCCTCGGCAGTCAGGCCACGGCAACTTCATGGTGGGCGCGCGCGCCCGCAAGCATGGGCTCGGTTGTCTCGCGCCGCTCTTCCTCACTCATGGGTACGAGCACCAGCTTGAGTCCAACGGCGGCCGCCATCTCTCCCACTGTGCCAACGGTCGGGTTGCGGGTCGAGGCGGACAGCAGCCGCCGTACGGTCGACGACTCTGCGCCGATCGCGCGCGCGACGTCAGCCTTGGTCAGTCCGAGAGTTTCGATCTGCTCAGCAAGAGTGTTCACCACCTCGTCGATCGCGCGGATGCGCGCGAGCTCGGTGGCGAAGCGCCGCGCGGACTCTGGGTCCTGCATGCGCTGGTTGTGACGGTCCCAGAAGCGTCCGGTACGTGCCATAACAGTCACCTCCTGGGGTGACGAGCAAGAGATGTGATGGTGTTGGTGATGATGGTTCGGCGTTCGTATCGGGCTTCATCGTTACGATACGAACACTGCCGATCGTGACATCTATGTCACACGGGGTCAACGTGAAACACATCACTCTCGCGCGCGCATCACGGCCCCTGCAAGCCTCCGGCGAGGTCGTCGAGGTAGACCGAGAGGTTCCATGGCACAACGTGCCCAGCCGCCCTGAACTAGCGGCGACGCACGGCCGCGGTCAGCGGCGGCGGCGGCGCACGACCGCGGTCAGCGGCGGCGGCGCGCGAACGCCCAGGCCGCGCCGCCGAGGAACACCACGGTCAGGCCGGCGCACCACGCGAGCGCGAGGACCGCAGTCGTGCCCAGGTCCGTGACGGGGCGGGCGTCCGACCCCAGCCCGACGAGCAGGCCGCGGATCGTCTCGATGACGGACGTCACCGGCTGGTGCTCCGCGAACCCCCGCAGCCACGCCGGCATCGTCCCCGGCGGCACGAACGCGCTCGACACGTACGGCAGGAACAGCATGAAGAAGCCGAACCCTCCCGCCGCCGCGGGCGAGCGCACGAGGACCCCGACGAACGCCGCGACGCTCGTGATCGCCACGACGTACGCCGCCACGACGCCCAGCGCGGCCACCCACTCGAGCGGCGTCGCGACCGGCCGGAACCCGACGAGGAGCGCGACGACCAGCACGACGGCAGTCGTCACGAGGTTCTTCACGATGCTCGCGACCAGGTGCCCCACGAGCACCGTCGACGCCACGATCGGCATCGACCGGAAGCGGTCCATGATGCCGCCGGACATGTCCTGCTCCACCGCGATCGCCGTGTTGGACGCGCCGTACCCCGCGCACAGCAGCACGATCCCCGGCGTCGCGTACGTGACGTAGTCCGTCCCGACGCTCATGGCCCCGCCGAACACGTAGACGAACAGGATCATGAGCATCACGGGCAGCACGAGGCCGAGGACGAGCTCGTCCGGCTCGCGCCGCACCAGCCGCAGCGACCGCGCGACCATCGCGCCCGCGTCGGCGAGCACGTGCCGTCCGGGACGGGGCGTCGGGGCAGGGAGCCGCGGGGTCGTGCCCGACGGCGCGGCGAGGCTCGGGGCGGTCATGCTGCGGTCTCCTCGTGGTCGGCCGGCGCGCCCGCGCCGGGTGCGGTCGAGCCGGTGTCGCGCGGGGCGCGGGCGCGGGTGGCGTGGCCGGTGAGCGTGAGGAACACGTCGTCGAGCGTCGGCTCGCGCATCTCCCAGCGCTCCGGCTCCGCGCCCGTCGCGGCGACGGCGGCGAGGACGTCGCGCACGTGACCGACGGAGCCGTCGGTCGGGACGCGGAGCGTCGACGAGGTCGCGACGTCGGGTCCGGGTCCGGGGACGGTGGCGTGCGCGTCCGTTCCCGGCCACGTGCTCCCGACCCGCGCCGCCTCCTCGGAGGTGGCGAAGGTGAGCTCGACGCGTGCGTCGCCGACGCGGCGCTTGAGGTCGGACGGGGAGCCCTCGGCGACGACGCGGCCGTCGTCGACGAGCGCGACGCGGTCGGCGAGCTGGTCGGCCTCCTCGAGGTACTGCGTGGTGAGGAACAGGCTCGTGCCGTCGGCGACGACGGCGCGGACCACCTCCCACATGGTCTGGCGGCTGCGCGGGTCGAGGCCGGTCGTCGGCTCGTCGAGGAACATGACCTGCGGGCGCGTGAGGAGCCCCGCTGCGAGGTCGAGCCGACGGCGCATGCCGCCGGAGTACTCCCCGACGCGGCGGTCGGCGGCGCCGGCGAGGTCGAACGCGTCGAGCAGGTCGTCGACGCGTGCCCGCACGACGCGGCGCGGCAGGTGCGCGAGCCGACCCATCATCGCGAGGTTCTCGCGGCCGGTCTGCTTCTCGTCGACCGCCGCGTACTGGCCGGTGAGGCTGATGAGCCCGCGGACGCGCGCGGCGTCGCGCACGACGTCGTGGCCCGCGACCGTGGCGGTGCCCGCGTCCGGGCGCAGGAGCGTCGCGAGGATGCGGACGGTCGTCGTCTTCCCCGCGCCGTTGGGGCCGAGCACGGCGAGGACCTCGCCGCGGTGCAGGGCGAGGTCGAGGCCGTCCAGCACCCGCACGGGCCGGCGGGGGGAGCCGTAGCTCTTGCGCAGGCCGCGCGCGTGGACGAGCACGTCCGAGGTCATGAGGGCTCCCGAGGTCGGGCGGTGGCGTACCGCGTCGAGAAGAAACTGTTTATGTGATCCGCTGTTCTGTGTACGGTAGACACGGTTTCGCGGGCGGTCAAGGCCCGCGGGAGGATGGGGCGATGAGCACGAGCGACCCGGCCGACCGGCGCGGCCCCGACGGACCGGACCGGGCGGCGGACCTGCCGCCCGTGATCGCGCGCCTGTGGGGACGCAGCGCTCCCCCGCGACGCGGCCCCAAGCCCGCGCTGAGCGTCGAGCGGATCGTCCGGGCCGCCGTCGACCTCGCCGACGCCGAGGGCCTGGCCGCCGTCTCGATGGCGCGCGTCGCCGAGTCGCTCGGGTACTCCTCGATGGCGCTGTACCGGTACGTGGAGAGCAAGGACGAGCTCCTCGTCCTCATGGCCGACGCGGTGGCCGAGTCCCTGACCCTGCCGCCCCTCCCCGAGGGCGACTGGCGCGCCGGGCTCGAGGCGTGGACGCGCGCCCAGATCGAGGGCGTGCTCGCCCGCCCCTGGTACCTCGACCTCCCGCTCACCACGGCGCCCGTCGGACCGCACCGCCTGCGCTGGATCGACCGCGCGTTCGCGATGCTCGAGCCGCTCGGCCTCTCGATGGACGAGACGCTGCAGATCGTCGGGCTCCTCGCGCAGCACGTGCTCGGCGAGGGCCGCGTCCAGGTCGAGACGCGGCGGGCCGCGGCCGAGACCGTCCGCAGCGCCCAGGGACTGCCCGGCGACACCCCCGAGCGCGACCTCGACGAGCGCGCGCTCGCCGCGGCGAACCCGTACGCCGACTACGAGCTCGTGCTCTCGCGGCTCGCCGACCCCGAGACGTACCCCGCGCTCACGCGCGCGCTCACGACCTGGGAGCCGGCGCCGGCCGCGCCCGACGACCGGGAGAGCGACGTCGGGTTCGGGCTCGACATCGTGCTCGACGGGATCGAGGCGTTCGTCGCGCGGCGGACGGGCGGGCGCCCGGGCTCGACAGGGCCCGCGAGGACGGACTGACGCCCGAGCGGCGCGAGGCGGACGCCCCCGCGACCGCGCGGCCCCGGGTGCGGGGCGTCAGGGGGTCGGCTCGACGGGGGCGTCGGGCACCCGGACGTCCGGCAGGTCGGGCAGCTCCGGCACGTCGAACGTCGGGACGTCGATGCTCGGGACGTCCAGCTCCTCCATCCGGTCGCGGAGCTCCTCCTGGCGGACGCGGTTGTTCTCCTGGATGCACGCGAGGCGTCCGGCGGGACGGCCGGTGCACTCCTCGACGCCCGAGCCGGGGTCCCGCGGGGAACGCGGCGCCTGGACGTAGCGGCCGTCGGCGTCGTGCTCGCCGGGGGTGACGGGCAGCGCGGCGAGCGCGGCCCCCTCGGCGAGGAGCAGCAGCACCGTGGTCACGACGAGGACCGCGGCACCGAGCCCCGCGCGCACCGCCGCGGCCGCGCTCACGGGCGCACGCTCGTCGGACGCCGCGCGCTGCCGGGCCGCGACGCGCCATGCCGCCCACATCCCCACGACGAGCGGCAGCACGTACGCCACCGCGGCCAGCGCCGCGACGGGGCGCGCGTCCTCGCGCGCGACCGCGCCCGGGCCGACGCTCGCCACGACGACCGCGACGACGCCGACGACGACCGCCCGCCGCACGACCGCCCCCCGCAGGCTCGCGCGCAGGGCCGCGACCCGCGCCGCGCCTGTCGGCCCGGACGGCAGGAAGCCGAGCTCCCGCGCCTGTGCGAACATCGCCGCGTGCAGCACGGCCGAGGTCCCGGTCGTCAGCGCGAGCACCACCCCCAGCCCGACGAGGAACCACCGGACGGCGACGGCGTCGCGCACGACGTAGAGCAGGACGAGCCCTGCGAGGACGCCCGCCCAACCGACGGCGACCGCCACGACCGTCCCGCCGCGCAGCGGCGTGCGGCGCAGCGTGCGGCGCAGGAGACCGCGCGGCACCTGGAGCAGGACCGGCACGACGCGCAGCGCCGTGACCACCGTCCAGAGCAGCACGACGATCCCCCACAGCGGCACGCCGCCCACGTGCGCGTCGCTCATCGCGAACGCGACGACGAGGGCGACCGCCCCGACGAGCAGCACCGGCATCTCGACGAGCCGCAGCACCTGCTGCCACACGCCCAGGTGCAGCAGGAACCCTGCCTCGGCGTGCTCGGGGTTCGCGGCGAGGACGCCACGGTAGCCCTGGGCGCTGCGGCTCGCGTCGAGCGCGAGGGCCGCGTCGAGGTAGAGCAGGTCCTCGTGCTCGGGCGCGACGGCGAGGCCCTGGCGCACGAGGGCGCGCGCCCGGTCGTCGTCCCCGAGGCGGGACCAGAGCCGGGCGGCCTGCGCGAGGCGGTCCGGGTGCTGCGGCGCGAGCGCGAGCGCCGCGGCGACCCGCTCGCGCGCGAGCGCCCGGTCCGCGCGGCGCACGCGCCCCGACAGGTGGGCGTCGGCGAGCTGCAGGTGGTACCGCGCGTCGTCGGGGTCGAGCTCGAGCGCGCGCCGCGCCGCAGCGCGCGCTCCGGGCACGTCGCCCGTGTTCTGGCGCGCGACCGAGAGCAGGTGGAACGCGCCGTCCGCCTCCGGTCGGGCGCCGACGACCTGCTCGAGGAGCGGCAGGGCCTCGGCGGACCGCTGCAGGTGCAGGCGCACCCACGCGGCGACCACGAGCAGCCGCGGGTCGTCGGGCGCCGCGGCGAGCGCGGCGTCGACCTCGTCGAGCGCACGCTCGGCGCGGCCCGCCTGGACCAGCAGCTCGGCGCGCGCGACGACGGCGCGCGGGTCGGTCGTGGTGGTCACCGTCAGCGGCCTCGGCGGCTCAGAGCATGCGCCGCGCGCGCAGGTACGCGGCGAGGTCGTCGTAGCGGCCGTCGTCGTTCGCGAACGTCACGACGTTGCGCGCGGACTGGAGCCACGCCGTCGTGGACGGCCGCACGTCGGCGAGCGCCGACTCCAGGTCGGCCATCGTGATCGGACGGACCTGGCCGGTCGCGATCGAGTCCATCATCGCCTTCTCGGCCGCCGTCGCGGCGAGGTGCTCGAGGTCGGCGCCGGAGAAGCCGTCGGTGCGCCGGACGACCGCGCGCAGGTCGATCCCCGCGAGCGGCCGGCCCGCGAGGTGGTGGCGCAGGATCGCCTCGCGCGCGGGCTCGTCCGGCGGGAGCACGAGCACGACGCGGTCGAACCGTCCCGGGCGCAGGAGCGCCGTGTCGACGTCCCACGGGTGGTTCGTCGCGCCGAGGACGAACAGGCCGTCGTTGTCGGAGCCGATGCCGTCCATCTCCTGGAGGAGCTGGTTGACGACCGTCCGCATGCCCGACGAGCCGGAGTACTGCGCGCGCCTGCCGCCGATCGCGTCGACCTCGTCGAGGAACAGGACGGCCGGGGCGAGCCGGCGCGCCCTCTGGAACAGGTCGTGCAGGTTCTGCTCGCTCTCGCCCATGTACCTGTCGAGGACGTCCGCGAGCGTCACGGTGAGGAACCGCGCGCCGAGCTCGCCCGCGACGGCGCGCGCCATGAACGTCTTGCCCGTCCCGGGCGGCCCGTAGAGCAGGAGGCCCCCGCGTAGCGACTTGCCGAACGCCCTCGCGATGGCCTGGTTGCGCATCGGCTCGAGGAACGCCTCGCGGATGCGCTTCTTCACCGGCTCCAGCCCACCGACGTCCGCGAGCGTCACCGTCTCGCGCGAGACCTCGAGCAGCCCCGACCCGTCGTCGGGTGCGTCGTCGCGCGCGGGGACGAGGAACGGCTTGCCGCCCGTGGGCTCGGTGCCCGGGGCGTCGTGCGGGCGGTCCGCGTCCGGGACGGGCGACGCCGGGCGGGGCGACGCCGGGCCGGGCGTCGGGCCGGGCGTCGGGCCGGGCGTGGAGTCGACGCCGTCCACGAACGGCGGCGGCACGCGCACGTCGAGCTCACCCTCGAGCCGCTCCCAGTCGATGCCCGACGCCGGGGCGTCCGGCGGTGCCGCGACGTGCGGCGGTGTCGAGGCGTCCGGCGGTGCCGAGGCGTCCGGCGGCGTCGGCTCCGGAGCGGCGTCCGGCGCCGCCGCCGGCGCGGGGGCGGGCGAAGGGGCTGGATCGGCGTCCGGCGCGGGGGCCGGCCCGGGGGTCGCGGGACGCGTCGCCGCCGCGGCGGCGGAGTCCTGCACGAGGCGCAGCGCCTCGCCGTCCGCAGGGTCGATCCGCAGCGCGGCGCTCGCCTGCTCGAGCGCCTCGACCGACCGCCCGGCCGCGAGCAGGAGGCTCGCGTAGTGCACGCGCAGCGGTGCGCTCGTGGGGGCTGCCGCGACGGCGGCGGCGAGCGCGGCGAGGGCGTCGGACATGGGTCTCCTCCGGGAGCGGGGGGTCGAGGCGTCGCATGCCCCGGGCTGGGCCAGGGCCGGGACCAGTCTGCCCGGACCGCCGTCGGCCCACCAGGGGGAGAAGTCACCACGGCAAACACTTGCCATGATGGAAAGTAGATGCTTGACTGGCATGCATGAACAGCGCCGACCAGCCCGCCACGCCGCCGCACGTCCCCGACCCCCGCGAGGCGGCGGCGGCCCTCGAACGGGTCTCGCGGCTCGCCGGACGGACGCGCGCCCAGGGGTGGCGCTGGGTCCGCCTCTACCTCACGGGGTGGGCCGTCGCGAGCGTCGGCCTCGTGCTGGCGATCGGGCTCGGGGGGCGCGTCGGGTTCTTCGTCGGCATGGGCGCCTGGGCCGTGATCGTCGCCGTCGGCACCACGTGGGCCAACCGCCAGGGCGCGACCGCGCCGGGCACCGCGCGCCGGATCTTCGCCGGCGCGATCACGTGGGCGGTCGTCTACGGCGTCACGATCTTCGCCGGCACGACCCTGTGGCCGGGTCTCGTCGCGTTCTGGGTCCCGGCGGCGCTGGTCAGCGCCGTCCCGCTCCTCCTCGCGGCGTGGCGCCCCGTCCCGCGCGACGTGACGGTGCCCGCATGACCGCCGACCGCCCCGGGAGCAGGTCCGACGTCGAGCACCACCCGCGCCACGCGCTCGACGACGTGCTCCAGTCCCCCGTGCGCCTGTCCGTCGTCGCCGCGCTCTCGGGCGTCGAGCGGGCCGACTTCACGACGCTGCGCGACACCATCGAGGTGTCCGACTCGGCCCTGTCGAAGCAGCTCACCGCGCTCAAGGGCGCCGGCTACGTGGAGATCACGAAGGACCGCGTCGCGCGCCGGGCCCGCACACGCGTCCGCCTGACCGACGCCGGGGCCGCCGCCCTGCGCTCGCACCTCGCCGCGCTGCGCGCGATCGCCGAGCTCTCGCTGCCCGCCGCCGCCGACTGAGCCGGCGGGGCCGGCCACCCTGGCCGGGCCGGGTACGACGACGGGCCCGGCAGCAGGTGCTGCCGGGCCCGTCGTGCGGTGCTCGTCAGGCGGGGGACGCCGCCCCCGTGCCACGGGCGGCGGCTCAGGCGCTCAGCACGTCGCCCCGGCGTACGGGACGTCCGCCGTCGCGACACCCCCGTCCGTCGTGACCTCCACCTGCGCCGTCCCCGCCGCGACCTGACCGGCGCGCGCCGAGAACGTCGCGTACGCGGCCCGGCCCGGGGCGACGTCCGCGAACGTGCGCGACCCGTGCGCCGTCGTGATCGCCACGTCCGCCGTCTCCTCGGGCCGCACCACCACCGCGACGTACGCCGTGCCGGCCAGGCACCGCACGGTCGCCTCGGCGTCGATCTCCGCGCCGCCGGGCGCCGTGCCGCGCACCTCGACGTCGTACAGCGACAGCCACGGCTCCATCGCCTTCGCGGTCACGGTCACGCGCAGGTGCCGCGCCGTCGTCGGCTCGACAGTCACGACGTCGGTCCGCGCGGCCGCCTCCAGGCCCGTGCGGGACGCGACCTCGGTCCACGTGGTCCCGTCGTCGGACACGTCGAGGCGGAAGCCGGACGCGGACGCCCGCTCCCACCGCAGCGTCACCTCGTCGATCGTGCGCGGCTCGCCGAGGTCGACCGCGAGCCACGGCTGCGCGGAGTAGTCCGCGGACCAGCGCGTGCTCGGGTCGCCGTCCACGGCGTTGGCAGGCACGAACGTCGTGCCCGGCTCCGTGCCCGACGCCGTCACCGCCGCGCCCAGCGCGAGGTCCGGGCGCCCGAGCACCGAGAGGCGCCACGCCCCCAGACCCTGGTCGGTCGCCGGCACGACGGCGATCAGCCGCACCCACCGAGCGGCGTCGCCCGTCAGGTCGACGCGGTCGACGCCGGGACCCGCCACCGTGTGGCGCGCGGCGCGCGTCCAGGCCGAGCCGTCGAGCGACGTCTCGACGTCGTACGAGGCAGGGTGCGCCGTCGTCCACTCGACCTCGACCGCGCCGACGCGCTGCGGCGCCCCCAGGTCGACCGTGATCGTGGCCGGGTCCGTCGCTGCCGTGGCCCAGCGCGTCGTCGTCTGCCCGTCGGTGAGGTGCGCGGCGTCGTGGCCGGCGTCGGCGGACGACGCCGTCACCTCGGCACCGTGGCTCAGCTCGCCGGGGCGCTCGCTGCCGCCCGTGAACTCGACGACGCCGATCCCCGGCCCGAGGCCCAGCGTGCGCGTCAGCGCCGAGAAGCCGGAGAAGGGGAGGTCGGGCGTGCGGGCGGCCCACGTCTTCTGCGCCATCGCGGGGAAGGACAGCTCGACGAGGCCGTGCACGTCCTGCTCGGTGTAGTCGGCGTGCACGAGGTCGTTCCAGACCGCGAACATCGCACCCTGCGGCGCGCCGGGAGCGACCGTGACGTTCCCCGCCACGTGCGGCAGCCACGTCTCGTAGATCCACCGGTCGTCGAGACCGTTGCCGTGGTAATAGTCCGCGAACGGGACCACGTAGTGGGTGGCATCGTTGGTGTTGATGAAGTCGTACCCGTCGGCGACGGCCGACGCGCCCGAGTACCACCCGTTGTTCCAGGCGTTGATCGTCACGTCGCGGTCGTAGCCCGCGGCGCTGCCGTGCATCTGCGTGAAGCTGCCCCACGCGCGCGGGTGCTTGCCGAGGTCGCGCAGGTGCGCGGCCATCGTGTTGAAGTACTCGCGGAACAGCGCGGGCGACGCGAAGTACTCGTCCACGCCCATGTGCACGTCGGGACCCTCGAACCACGGGACGAACTCGTCGTAGATCGCCTTCATCGTGGCGGTCGTCTCCGGGTTCGCGAGGTCGAGGTGGTCCGAGTTGCCGCCGGCGAGCCCGACCTCCGGCTTCCACCGGATGACCGACCGGGCGTGCGCCGGACCCTCGATCTCGGGGACGATCTGCACCCCGTGGGCCGCGGCCGCGTCCTCGAACGACTGCCAGTCCTCGCGGTCGTACGCGCCGTCCGTGGACGCGAGACCCGCGAACGCCGGGTCGTCGCTCGCGAGGCGGAAGCCGTCGTACGCCGCCGACCAGTCCCCGCCCGCCGGGCTGATCTCGTTGTCCATGAGGTGGATCTGGAACTCGTTGAGCTTGAACCAGCCCATCATCGCGATGTAGTCGCGCACGAACTCGGGCGTGAAGAACCGCCGCCCCACGTCGAGCATGAAGCCGCGCGTCTCGTAGTCCGGCCAGTCGAGGCTCTCCCCCACCGGGACGGCCGAGCGCGCGTCGTCCTGCACGAGCACCTGGAGCACGCTGCGCGTGCCGTAGTAGACGCCCGTGCGCGTGGGGGCGGTGATCGTCAGGACGTCGGGATCGACGTCGAGCGCGTAGCCCTCCTCGTCGAACCGCTCGCCGCCGGGCGCGTGCCCGAGCGCCGGGTCGAGCACGAGGACGACGTCGCCGTCGCGCGGCTCCGCGCCGACCGCGACGTCCACGCGGTGCGCCGTGAGCTCGAGGACCTCGTCCGCGAGCTGCTCACCGAGGTCCGAGAGCGCGGCGGGCACGACGACGCGCGCGCCGTCGTCGAGGCGGAACTCGCCCGTGCCGCCGGTCCACTCGCGCAGGGACGGCACGACGAGCGGCGCGGCGTTGACCGGCTCGTCGGCGAGCGCGGGCGCGGTCGTCGTGAGCGCGGCCACGGCGGCGAGGCCGGCGACGGTGACGGCGGCCGTCGCCGCGGCGCGCGGGCGGCGCGCGGAGCCCGGTCTCGGGGGCGTGGGGTCGGGTCGACGTGCGGACGCGTGCTGCATGGGACCTCCGTTGGTCCGGGAACCGGGCGTCGCGCGCCGTTCCCGCTGGTGACGTTTCCGTTCGTTCGGAAGGGGTACGAACCCGTCCGGCGCCAGTTCAGCGGAGGTGGAAGAGTCTGTCAATACCTTGGCCAAAACACGCAGAAACACGCAACGCGTCCTCGCAGACATCCGGTCGTCCCTCCGCGAGGAGGGTCCGCAGCGCCGGACGTCCCCGTGACCGCCGCGGCCTGACGGGCGATCCGGGCCGACTTCGGCGGTTCGTGCCGGGATCGGCAGTCGCACGTGCCGATCCCGGACGGAGATGCCGATCTCGCCTCGCGCCGAGTCCAGCCGACCACAGGGCACGACGGCGGCGGTGCCGTCCACAGGGCGCTGAGGGGGCGCGCGCCGTGTCGGCAGGGCGCGGCACAGTGGTGCCATGACGCCCGAGACCGGCTCCGCGCCGACGACGCCCCTCGCGGTCCCCGACGACGTACCCGAGCAGCCGCCCGTCGGGGCGCGGTGCTTCGGCGACGGGGACCCGCTCTACGGGGAGTACCACGACACCGAGTGGGGGGTCCCGGTCCACGGGGACACCGCGCTGCTCGAGCGGCTGGCGCTGGAGGGCTTCCAGTCCGGCCTGTCCTGGATCACGGTGCTGCGCAAGCGCCCCGCGTTCCGCGAGGTGTTCGCCGGGTTCGACCCGGAGGTCGTGGCCGGGTTCGGGGAGCAGGACGTCGATCGGCTGCTCGGCGACGCCCGCATCATCCGGAACCGGCAGAAGATCGGCGCGACGATCGACAACGCGCGCGCCCTGCTCGCGCTCCACGACAGCGGGCGCACGCTCGACGAGCTCGTGTGGTCGTTCGCGCCCCCGCCCCGGGCCCACCGCCCCGTCGCATGGGGAGACGTCCCGGGCTCCACGCCCGAGTCGACCGCGCTTTCGAAGGCGCTCAAGAAGCTCGGGTTCCGGTTCGTCGGGCCGACGACCGCCTACGCCGCGATGCAGGCGTGCGGGCTCGTGGACGACCACCTCGCGACGTGCCCCGTCGCCCTCCGACGCCGGCCGGGCGCCGCCGGGGCCTCCTCGGCGGGCGAGGGCTCGCGCTAGGGACGTCGACGACGGAGACGCCCTCGGGGGGACGCACGTCCGGGCCGAACACCTGTCCCGAGGCGGCCACGGGGTGGCCGGGCGCTCCGGGCGCCGGCCGACGGGGCGCCCGACGACCGCCCGGGCTCGTGGTGCGGTGCGACGATGGACCGCATGAGCACGTACGTGTCGGTCCTCGACCTCTTCTCGATCGGCGTGGGGCCGTCGAGCTCGCACACGGTCGGGCCGATGCGGGCGGCGACGGCGTTCGTCACCGCGCTCGCGGAGCGGGGCATGCTCGACCGGGTGGCCGGTCTGCGCGTCATGCTGTGCGGGTCGCTCGGTGCGACGGGCGTGGGGCACGGGACGCCGGACGCGGTCGTGGCAGGCCTGCTGGGCCTGGACCCTCAGACGTGCGACCCGGACGTCGTGCCCGGCTCGTGGGAGAAGCTCGGCGACGGCGCCTCCGTGCCGCTGCTCGGCCGCCACCGCGTCACGATGTCCCGCGCCGACGTGAGTCTCGCACCCCTGACGCGCATGCCGGGCCACCCCAACGGCATGCGCTTCACGGCGCTCGACGCCGCCGGGGACGTGCTCGCCGAGGAGGCGTACTACTCCGTCGGGGGCGGGTTCGTGCTCACCGCGGCCGAGCTCGAGGCGGCCGCGACGACCGAGGCCGCGCAGGTCGGCGCGGAGCTCGCGGGCGAGCCTGTCGACCCGCGCGACGAGCCGACCGGGGTGCCGTACCCGTTCGCGAACGCCGCCGAGCTGCTCGCGGTGTGCGCACGCGAGCGCACGTCGATCGCCGCGGTGGCCTGGGCGAACGAGTCGGCGCTGCGGCCCGCGAGCGAGGTCGAGGCGGGTCTCGACCGCATCTGGGACGCGATGAGCGCGTGCGTCGACGCGGGTCTCGACCGGGACGGCGTGCTGCCGGGCCGCCTCGCGGTCCGCCGCCGGGCGCGGGCCCAGCGCGAGCGTCTCGAGGCCGCCGACGAGCGCGGCGCCGACACGACGATCGAGTGGCTCCAGGCGTTCGCCATGGCCGTCAACGAGGAGAACGCTGACGGGCGGCGCGTCGTCACCGCCCCGACGAACGGCGCCGCGGGCATCATCCCCGCCGTGGGCCGGCACTTCCTGCGCACCCACCCGGACGTCGCCGCCGACCCGGCCCGGCGGCGTCGTGCGATGCGCACGTACCTCCTCACGGCGGCGGCGATCGGCGCGCTGTACAAGCGCAACGCGTCGATCTCCGGCGCGGAGGCGGGGTGCCAGGGCGAGGTCGGCTCGGCGTGCTCGATGGCCGCGGGGGCGCTGTGCGCGGTGCTCGGGGGCACACCGGCGCAGGTCGAGAACGCGGCGGAGATCGCGATGGAGCACAACCTCGGCCTCACGTGCGACCCCGTCGGCGGGCTCGTCCAGGTGCCGTGCATCGAGCGGAACGCGATCGCCGCGTGCACCGCCGTCTCCGCCGCACGCCTCGCGCTGCAGGGCGACGGCTCGCACGTCGTCTCGCTCGACACCGTCATCGAGACCATGCGCCAGACCGGCGTCGACATGTCGACCAAGTACAAGGAGACGTCGACGGGCGGCCTCGCGGTCAACGTCGTCGAGTGCTGAGCCGGAGCGCCCGCGAAGCCAGCGCAGGCACAGCACGACCACGAGCACCGGTGCTGAGCCGGAGCGCCCGCGAAGCCAGCGCAGGCACAGCACGACCACGAGCACCGGTGCTGAGCCGGAGCGCCCGCGAAGCCAGCGCAGGCACAGCACGACCACGAGCACCGGTGCTGAGCCGGAGCGCCCGCGACGCCGGCGCGGACGCTGCGGCGGGACACGTCGAGCCCCGCACCGATGGGTGCGGGGCTCGACGTGCATCGGACGGTGCTGCGCGGCCTGTCAGCCGCAGGTGGGTGCGTCGTACGACGCCCGGACGGTCGCCTCGCGGCCGTCGTCCGCCGTCACGGTGACGGTGGCGACGCCCGGCTCGGCGTCGCCGCGGACCGCGAACGACTGGTACGCGTTGGCGCCGGGCGCGACGGCGGTGAAGGTCTTCTCGCCGTAGGGCGTCGAGAGCTCGACGTCGAGCGGGACCTCGTCGGCGTTGGTCGCCCGGACCGCGAGGTAGGGCGCGCCGGCGAGGCAGCGGGGCTGCGCGACGACGTCGACGGCCAGGTCGGAGCCCGTCCCCGCGGGGGTGAGGGTCCAGAACCGGTCGGCGGTGGCCTCGTCGGTCGCCGTGGTGGTGCCGCCCGCGCCGCCGCCGACCGTGACGGTGCCGTCGCGGCCGTTGCCGGACGAGTCGGTGACGGTCGCGCCGCCGGTCTCGTCGAACGCGTAGTGCAGCACGTCGCCGTCCGCCGGCTGGCCCGACGCGAGCGCCGCGACGTCGTCGGCCGAGAGCGCGCGGCCGTACAGCGCGAAGTCGTCGATCGCGCCGTCGAACGCGGGGTCGCTGCCGTACTGCGACTTGCCGAGGTAGTTGCGCCCGGTCGTGTCGCCGAGGTCGGCGGGCGACGTGGTGATCGTGCCCGTCGCGACGGCCTGCCCGTTGACGTACATCGTGCCCGTGGTCCCGGCGACGGTGATCGCCACGTGGGACCACTGGTCGAGCGCGAAGTTCTGGCCGCTGTAGTTGAGCTGCTGCTCGCCGCCGGCCCCGTTCGTCGTGATGGCGAACCGCGGGCCGTTGCCCGCGTTGACCGTGAGGAACATGCTCCGGCTCGAGTTCGCCCCGAGGTCGAGCACGCGGGCCCAGGTGGGCAGCGCGGACGGCTTGATCCACGTCGAGACGGACCAGTCGCCGTCGAGATCGCCGAGGGTGCCGTTCGGCAGCGTCACGTACGACGCGCTCTGGCAGAAGTCGAGCGCGGTGCCGATCCGGCCCGGTCGGCGGTCACCGTCGGCGCGGCAGTTCGACGTCGGTGACCCGTCGGTCCACTGGATGACCGGCGCCCCGGGCTCGGTGCTCATGTCGCCGACGCCGAGCGTGAGCCCGGTGCCGTAGTTCGCGAGCCGGACGCGCCCCTCGGGGTCGGGGACGAGCTGCCAGAGCTGGTCCTCGCTGCCGTCGTCCTCGCGGACGACCGCGGCCGCACCGGTCTCGGTCGACCCGCCCTCGACGCCGAGCACGAGCCCGGTGGCCGCGTTGACGACCCGGTAGAGGCCCGAGCCCGCGTCCTCGACCCGCCACGCCTGGGTGGGGCCGCCGTCGGCCTCGGCCTGGACGACCGGCGTCCCCGGCGTCGTGCCGCCGTCAGCCGTGTCGAGCACGAGGTCGCTGTTGCGGTTGGTCAGCGTGTAGGTGCCGGCGAGGTCCGGCGTCTCGGCCGCGGGCGTGACGACCACGTGGTAGCCGTAGGCCGGGTTCATGACGACGGGCACGGTGATCGAGCCGTCGTCGCCGACCTCGTACGTCGTCTCCGAGATCGTGATCGGGCCGGGCGTCGGGACGGTGCGCCCGTACGACGGCGTCGTCTCGAGCGTGACGTTCACGGTGTCGCCGAGCGCGAGCTCGTCGAGGCCGTTGACGACGATCGACGTCGGGCCGCTGTTGCCGCCCGCGATGATCTTCACCTCGTCCCGCGCGTCGTTGACCGACGCGGCGCCGTCGAGCGGGCTCTCGTTCGACGGCGGCACCGTGGTGACCATCTGGCCCTCCATGTCCGCGTACCAGGTGTAGAGCCAGTACGCGCCGTTGGGGGCGGCGCCGCGGGAGACGAGCAGGTCTCCCAGGGTCCCGGACTGGTTCCAGAACGCGAGCTCGGCGCGGTGGATGCCGTGCCGTTCGAGCTCGGCGATGTAGCCGACGAGCGGGCCGGGCAGGCCGACCTCCTGCGGGGAGGCGTACTCCGCGATGTCGATGGGCAGGTCGGGCAGGCCGAGCTCGTCGAGCATGGCGCGCACGGACTCGACGTCGCCCTTCGTCTTGGACGCCCGGATGAGCTCGTGCCACTCGAGCACGTCGGGGACGGTGTCGGTCTCCTTCGCGAACTCGAGGAACTCGCGCATGCGCGAGATGTTGTCCGAGAAGCTGGGGCCCTGGATCGGGACGTCGGGGCCGATCTCCTCGCGCAGCACGTCGTACGTGAACTTCCAGGCGTCGAGGAAGTCGCCGTTCTCCGTGCGCCACGTGATGTCGGGCTCGTTGAACGGCGCGTAGGCCACGACGTTCGTCGCGCCCGACGCCTCGACGTCGGCGACGACGTCGCGGATCACGTCCTCCCAGCCCTTGCGGTCGGCCGTGGTCTCCCAGCTGAACTGGTACGGCCAGCCCGGGTAGTAGTCGATGATGCGCACGACGATCCCGGCGCCGTGGCGCTCGGCCGTGCGCCACACCTTCGCGGTGTCACCGGTCGGCTGCTGCCGGCCGTTGGGCGGCATCTGCATGAAGGTGTTGGGCTTGATGGGTGCGATGAGGTCGTCGGACGGGACGCCCTCGTCGGCGATCCCGTAGAGCGATCCCGTCGCGACGTGCGACACGTCGCGGAAGGGCTGGTCGGCCTCGACGACGAGCGTCGAGTCCGGGCCGGGCGCTGCCGTCGCCGACGTCGCGGAGACGCCGATCCCGGCCGCCGTGAGGGCGAGCGGGGCGACCAGGGCCGCGGAGACGGCCGCGGCGGTGCGGCGTCGCGCGCGCGGCGCGGGTGTGGTGGTTCTGCGTGACACGGGTAGGTCCTCCGTCGTGGAAGCGGGTCCGGGGTGCGCGACGCACCCCGTCGGTCCGTGCTGCCGGGCCCACGTGCTGCGGGCGCCGGCTCCGTACGTGGCCGCCGCCACCGGGCGGCCGTGTGGTCGGGTCACCTCCTTCCTGGCCGGCCGCGGCGGTCCGCGCCCGGCGCTGACGGGGTCCGGGGGCCCCCCGGGGGGGGGGGCCCCGGGGGGGGGGGGGGGGGGGGGGGCCCCCCCCCCCCCCCCCGGGGGGGGCGCGGGGGGGGGCGGGGGCCGGGGGGGGGGG